>JAVHOY010000096.1:0-11818 GCA_036170295.1 bacterium | reverse complement strand
GTAAGCGTCGGTTTGGTAAAGGAGTTCAGTCATGCGGCGATTATACCCGCGCGCGCATTTACACAAACAGGATTTTGCCCAACCTCGTTTTCTCAATGTCACCCTGAGCGATAGCGAAGGGTCTCTACAACAATTTCAGAGATTCTTCGCTCCGCTCAGAATGACAAGCGAAAGCCCTATAAAATATTAGCGTTGGATTAGAAAGCAATTCGTTGCTTGACTTTGCGTCTCTGGATATTGTATAGTAATCAGCGGCAATGAATTTAAGCGCTACCTGCGGGTCGTGCTTTTTGTTTGCCAAAACCCCTTATAAATTCTATGCAAGGAGAGGCAATGATTAAAGTCAGCGGTCTCACAAAAGACTATGGCGCGCGTCGCGCCCTCACGAACTTAAGTTTCGACGCTCAGCAAGGCGAGGTCGTCGGCTTTCTCGGTCCGAACGGCGCGGGAAAGACAACGACCATGCGTATTCTCGCGGGCTATATGCCGCCAACCGATGGCGAAGCGATTGTCGCGGGATACGATGTGGTGGAAGAGTCGCTTGAGGTTCGCAAGCGCGTGGGCTATTTGCCCGAAACGGTTCCGCTGTATACCGATATGGTCGTGTTCGATTATTTGAAGTTCATGGGCGAGTTGCGCCACGTCCCCAACGTGAATGAGCGCGTGGATGAAACGCTGGAGATGGTCGGCTTGCTTGACCGCGCCAATGGATATATCGGCAATCTTTCCAAAGGGATGCGTCAGCGCGTGGGACTCGCTCAAGCGCTTTTGCATCGCCCCGAAGTGTTGATCCTCGACGAGCCGACGATTGGTCTCGACCCCGGTCAAGTTGTGGAAGTGCGCGAGTTGATCCGCGAGATCGGCAAGGAACGCACGGTGTTGCTTTCGACGCATCTTCTAAATGAAGCGCAAAATATTTGCGACCGCGTGTTGATTATCAACAAAGGCAAGATCATCACCGAAGATACGACCGAGAATTTGCAGGCGCGTTTGCTCGGCGGCGAGCGCGTCATTTTGCGTGTGCGCGGCGAAGCCGACGAACTTGCGGCGACCATCAAGCAAGTGAAAGGCGTGCAAAGCGTTGAGTCGCAAGAAGACGGCTCGGTGGAATTTGCATTCGCCTCTGGCAAAGATATGCGCCCCGAAGTTGCCAAGCACGTTATCAAAGCCGGCTACGACTTGCTTGAATTGCGTCCGCTCGGCATGAGCCTTGAGGAAATCTTCCTCGAACTCACCGATGATTCCAAGAAGAAATAGAAAAACTCTAAACACGAAGCGCACGAAGGAAGAAAAAATATGTTTTTTGACAAGCCTTTGTGACCTTAGCGCCTTTGTGTTTGAAAAAAAAGAGGAACCTTATGAGAAATATTTGGACGATCGCAAAACGCGAATACGATAATTACTTTACCAGCCCGCTGGCGTATGCGGTGGCTTTTGCCATGCTGTTTATGCTGGGGCTGTATTTTTCTTTGATCATGTATTACACCGCGCAGCAGGCTCTGATGGGCGGCTCTGCCCCCGATACCACACAGATCAATTGGCTGTTTGTCTTCCTGATGATCTTCCTCAGCCCGGCGCTGACCATGCGCCTGATTTCCGACGAAGCGCGCATGGGCACGCTTGAATTAATGCTCACGGCTCCCATCCGCGATTTTGAATTTGTGGCGGGCAAGTGGCTGGGCGCTTTGATGTTTGTCCTTTCAATCGCGCTGCTGACCTTGATCTATCCAATTGTCGTCAACAACTTTGTTCAACCGAATATTGATTGGATGGTGGTTCTTTCCTCCTATCTCGGCTTGATCCTCGTGTGTTCCACGCTGCTTGCGTTAGGCACAGGAATTTCCGCAATCTTTACCAATCAGTTCGCGGCGTTCTTTGTCACGCTTGGCTTGTTCTTCTTCTTATGGTTCATGATTAGTTTGCCCGCGAATATCTTGCCGCAGGGCGGGGAAGTGTTCAATTACCTCAGCCTTTCAGATCACTTTGCCCAATCTATGAATCAAGGCACGATTAATCTTGGAGATATTGTTTACTACCTTAGTCTGACCGCGTTGGGCTTGTTCGTCGGCTCGACCGCAGTTGAAATTCGGAGATGGCGATAATGGCTGGAAAAAATAAAAATCCCTACGCGCGGTATGCTTTTATTGCGCTCATCGTCGCGGCGCTTGCCTGCGTTTCCACAGGTTTGATCGGCGCGGCGAAAGGTTTGCTCGCGATTCAAATGTTCACGCTTGAAGCCGCGAATATCAACATACTCAATATTGTTTTGCAAGTCAGCGTCGCGTTGCTCGTGTTTGGTTTAGCCGCGTATGCCTTTATGGTTCCCGATACCATCCGCCGTTTCTTTAGCGGACGTCAGGCGCGCTACGGTTCCAACTCGCTGATTATGATCATCGCCTTTGTCGGCATCATCTTCGCGGCGAATTATCTGGCTTATCAGAATCCCAATTTTCTCGGCGCTCCCTGGGATTTGACCAAGGATAAATCCAACACGCTTGCGCCCGAAAGTTTGCAGACGCTCAAGACCCTTCCGCAAAAAGTGAAAGCGACCGCGTTTTTTGCGACGCTCGACAGCGCCAGCGCAAAAGAAATTTTGACGAAGTTCAAAACAAACAGCAATGGCAAATTTGATTATGAATTTGTCAACCCCGATGAAAACCCGCTCGCTGCGCGCAACGCGGGCGTCACCGGCGACGGCAAGGTATTGCTGACCATGGGCGGCGCAAAAGAAGTCGCGTCCGCCGCGGACGAAGCCGAGATTACCAAAGCGCTGATTCGTTTGATCAGCCCCACGAAACGCGCTGTCTACTTTTTGCAAGGACACGGCGAACCCGCGCTTGATTCTGCCAGCGGAAAGTTAAGTTACTCCGTCGCCAAAACCACTTTGGAATCTAAAAACTATACGGTTGCTACGCTCAATCTGCTTTCCGTAAAAGACATTCCTCAAGACGCTTCAGTCATTGTGATTGCAGGTCCGCAAAAACCGTTGACCGCAGGCGAAGTAGCCCAACTCAAAAAATATGTGGACGCGGGCGGCTCGCTGTTCGTCATGGAAAATCCAATTTTGATGACCGACTTTGGAACTTCGCCAGACCCGCTTGCCGATTATTTGACGACTGATTGGGGCATCACGCTCAACAACGACGTCGTGATTGATTATGTGAATACGCAAAACCCGCTTCAAGCGGTGTCTTCAAATATTGGCGTTCACCCCATTACGCAGAACCTCACTCAAAACTACATCGTCATTCTGCCGCAAGCGCGCAGTTTGAGTATTGCGGGCGAAAAGAAAGACGTCACCCAAACTTGGCTATTACGCACCACCGAACAATCGTGGGGCGAGACCAATCTTGTTCAGGGACAAAATCCTCAACCCGATGGCGCTGATTTGAAAGGTCCGCTAGACCTTGCCATCGCGGGCGAAAACACTGCCACCAAAGGACGCGTAGTGGTCTTCGGCAATTCGCTGTTTGCAGTCGACGATAACTTCAACGTGTACGGCAACGGCAACATCTTCGTCAACTCAGTGGATTGGGCAGCCGAGCAAGAGAATTTGATCAACTTGACCGTGCGCGAAAAAGTACAACGCACCTTCGTCCCGCCGACACAGGTCAGTTTCATCATCATCGTGATTATGGCGATCTTTGTTCTGCCCGGCTTGGTTATATTCGCCGGCGTCTCTTCGTGGATCGCTCGCCGCAGGAAAGGTTAATCTATGGCTCGCAAAGTAACTCCAAAAAAAATCGCATTGAAGAAACCCGTTGTCCGTCGCTCGTCGCAGGCGGCGGCAAAAAAATCAATTATTGGAACGGGAACGTTAGTCACGCTGGTCGTTTTTGCGGCTGTGATCCTTTTGGGAATTTTTGTTAATCGCCAGAAGGAATCCGCCGCCGCAGCCGCCACGCCGATTAAAGGAACGACGCCCATTTTCGGTCAAAGCGACGGAACGCTTGTCAGCATCGAAATTAAATCGAAAACGGGCGAGACGACCCAACTCGCGCGCGACGCGAAAAATATTTGGGCGCTGGAACTTCCCGCAAAAGCGGAAGCGGATCAGGGCGCAGTCGAGGCTGCGGCGTCGCAAGTCTCCGCGTTGCAAATCGTCAAGACGCTGGACGCCGCCGACTTATCCATATTTGGTTTGGACGCGCCCGCTTACGTCATCACGCTTAAGTTCGCCGACGGCAAAACGCGCGCGCTCGAAATTGGCAGCGCTACTCCCACGAACAGCGGATATTATGCCCGCGTGGATAAAAATAAAATCATCATCACCGATCTCAGCGGAATTGACGCGCTGACCAATATGGTTGCCGCTCCGCCATATTTGAATACGCCCACGCCTGCCACGCTTCCCTCAACCCCCACGTTGATTGCGCCTATTGAAGCGACGCCGACCCCGTAAGTAAGATAGTAGGTCGCGCTTCAGCGCGACCTACTTGTAATATAAAAGCGTTTCAGCGCATCAAACAAAAGACGTTGCTTTTAAGTTCAAAAAAGTGTATTCTAATTTTGTAGTTTAGTTCGACTACTCAGCCATGTCATTGCGAGCCGCCGTTTTTGTTCTTCGGCGGCGTGGCAATCTCCTTTTGAGTTGAAATGCTCATAAAACAGGAGATTGCTTCGGCAAAGAACGCCTCGCAATGACATCGTTTTTAGAAACGGCTGAACGGTTGCAATTGAGTTCGATATTCTTGAAAATTGGATGTGTGCGAATGGATGTAGAAAAAATTTTGTTGGGCGATGAAGAAGAATATTCAGCCATTGCGCGGCTGATCGAATTGGGGCGCCAAAAATCTTATGTCACGTTAGACGATATTCTTCATTTTTTTCCCGAAGCGGAACAAGACGTAGAACAGCTGGAAGAAGCCTTCTCGGCGCTCTTAAGCGCGGGTATCCCTTTTATGGAAGATACCGCTCTGCCCGAGCCTTCGGAAGACGAGCTGATCGCGGTTGAGGAAAGCGTCGAGGTAGAACCTGAACCCGATCTTTCTTCCGACGATTATTTAGCCAACATTGACACCGACGATACGATTGGCTTATATCTTAAAGAAGTCAGCCGCGTTCCGCTTTTGAATGCGGTGGAAGAAGTTCAACTTGCGAAACGCATCGAAGCGGGACGCTCCGCGCGCGAAGAACTCGCGCATGGCGCTGTCTCTCCCAAGCGCAGACTTGAATTGCGCGAGGCGATTGAAGACGGCTGGGCGGGGCGCGAACATCTCATCACCGCCAATTCGCGTCTGGTGATTTCCGTCGCAAAAAAATATATGGGGCGCGGCGTTCCTTTCCTTGATTTGATTCAGGAAGGCAACATTGGACTGATCCGCGCGACGAAGAAATTCGATTACCGTCGCGGACATAAATTCTCTACCTATGCAACGTGGTGGATTCGTCAGGCTGTCACCCGCGCCATCGCCGATCAGGGACGCACCATCCGCGTGCCCGTTCACATGGGCGATCAGATCAACAAACTGCTGCGCGTGCAGCATCAATTGACTCAGCGTCTTGGCAGAGACCCAAGCGTGGATGAGATTGCGCTTGCGTTGGATGTGCCGCCCAAGAAAGTTGAAAATATGGTTCAAGTGGCGCGCCGTCCGCTTTCATTGGAAACGCCTACCGACGATGAAGAAGATTCCGTTCTTGGCGATTTCATTGAAGACGATGAAGCGCCTCCGCCCGATGAGACCGCAACCTATAATCTTTTGCGCGAACATCTTGCCGAAGTGTT
The DNA here is from genome assembly GCA_036170295.1 of bacterium. Taxonomy (GTDB): domain Bacteria; phylum Chloroflexota; class Anaerolineae; order Anaerolineales; family Villigracilaceae; genus Villigracilis. The sequence goes on along the minus strand of JAVHOY010000096.1, from coordinate 6,093 downwards.
GAACGGCTTACCGCCGCGCGAAGTCCGCATTTTGCAATTGCGCTACGGCTTGCTTGACGGGCAGGCGTACACGCTTGAAGAGGTGGGACGCAAGATGGGCGTCACCCGCGAGCGCGTCAGACAGATTGAAGCGCAGGCGTTGAGCCGCTTACGCCATCCCTCCATCCGCAGGAAACTGCGCGATTATTTAGGCGAATAGCGAAATATTAATATAAACAAAAGAGCGGCGTTGAGCCGCTCTTTTGCGTTTAAAATAGCGTTCTATGCAAAAACTTTCTAGTCTTCCTAAGTATCTCCTGCCGCGCTTGCGCGATATACTTTTCTTTGGCATATTATTTACGGTCGTTCTGAATGGTCCAAGATTTTTTAATCAGGATGGCGACTTGGGGCGTCATATTACTATTGGAAATTACATCCTCAATACTGGCGTCATCCCCACAAGCGATATTTTTTCGCACACCATGCGGGGCGCAGAACTAACGCCGCACGAGTGGCTTGCGCAGGTCGCGCTGGCGCTTGCTCATCGCGCAATGGGATTAAGCGGCGATGTTTTCTTGTTCGCCGCGATCGTTTCAACCACGTTTCTGATCGTGTATGACGAAATTATCAAACGCGGAGTCTTTCGGCTGGTTGCGATGTTGGTTACTATAACGGCTGTCTCCGCGTCTGCGATTCACTGGCTGGTAAGACCTCACGCGTTTACGTTTTTATTCGTCGCGCTATGGACATACGGATTGGAACAAGTTTATCAAGGCAAAGACGCAAAACTTTGGCGACTGCCTCTCTTAATGATGGTTTGGGCAAACATGCATGGCGCGTTCATTGCAGGGTTTGTTGTATGGGGCGCGTACGCGGCAGAATGGACATGGGATTTCTTGCGCGGGTGCGCGTCGAATGTGATTGGGAAAAGACTCGCGCTGACAGGTCTGTTTTCATTTTCCCTAACCTTTGTCAATCCTGTAGGTTGGCGCTTATGGGCGACCAGCGTGGGATATATTGGCTCAAAATATCTTGTGGATCACACAGTGGAGTATATGTCGCCTAATTTTCATGATAAACCCATGTGGTTCTTTTTATTTATGCTGGCGTTTGCGTTGTTCGCGTTGGCGGGGGAGCGTAGACTGCCTTTGCGCGAAACGCTTCTGCTTGCGGGTTGGGCGATCATGGGATTATATAGCGCGCGCAACATTCCGCTGTTTGCGATTATTGTTGCGCCCATTTATGGCGAGTTAATTCAGGCTTGGGCGCAGAGGAATTCCTTGTTGGTCAGGCTGGATGCTGGGATGAGGAAGATCGAGTCCCAATTGCGCGGAAACTTCTGGATACTCGCGTCCATTTTGATTATAGGTTTTGCAGCGCAAAATAACAGCGTCGCACGCAATCAATATGATGCGACTCAATTTCCCGTTCAAGCGGTGAATTGGGCGCTGAACAATCCGCAAGATGGAAATATGTTCAATGATTTCAAGTGGGGGGGCTATATACTCTATCGGCTGTGGCCTCGCCAAACGGTGTTTATTGACGGACAAACGGATTTTTATGGCGAAGCGTTGACGCGCGAATACGAGCGGGTAATAACGTTAAGCGCCAATTGGGAAGACGTCTTAAAAAAATATAATATCAAGTGGATTCTTATTCCGCAAGGGTCTCCGCTCGCCAACCATTTGATGAAAAGCGACCGCTGGAAAATCCTCTATCAAGATGAAACGGCGGTCATTTTGCGAAAGCCATGAAAATCGCCCTGCCAATAATGGTCAGGGCGAAAAATTCGCGTACTTCGTGGATTTGTTTTTACGCAACTGCCATGCGCGGACGGAATTTATATCCGTAAACGATTACTCCGCGCTCGTCGCCGTCGTTGCGAATCTTGCGCGTGACCATCTCAACGGGCATACCGATCTCAACCGCGTTGTTGTCCACATCCGTTAATTGAGCGGTCAGCATGGGACCTTCATCCAATTTCACGATCGCAACTGTGTAAGGCGCGTTCGCTTCGTAGCCTGCAGGAGCTTCATAAACAGTTGTGTATGAATACACCTCGCCTTTGCCGCTGAATGCGAATTGTTCCTTCGCCTCGTCGCCGCAGTTGGGACAGACGTCGCGCGGCGGAAAAATTTTCGCGTCACAGTGTGGGCAGATCTCGCCCACGAGTCCATATCGTTGTTTCTTAAGTCGCCAGTGTCTTGGAATTTCCATTTGATTTTTCCTTTCTATGCGATTAATTCTATCCCGCGCAACTGTCAAAGCCTATCAGGATTTGTCTAACTTAATGCGCCGATTCGTTGATGTATAATTTCAACATGTCTTTCAGCCGATTGAAAATTTTTATATCCATTTTTGCGAGCGTCGCCGTTGTCCTTAGCGTTTCGCATCATCTATTCAATTTTTGGGGATTGGTATTTTTGAAAGAAGCGCTCATCCTTTTTTGCGCTGTTCCTATTTTGGTTTTCCTGATCTGGTTATTCCTTAATCGCGTTTGGAATATATGCGCCGCGATTGAGAAAAAACGCTGGCTGCTTTTCTTTTTTCCCGCTGTGATTGTTGCGCTGATATTAACTTGGAGTTTTTACGCCGCGCCTTTTACTTGGCATACATTGGAAATTATCCCCGCGCCGAGTCGCGTTGCGGGACAAATCGAATTGCGCGAGATCAAAATTCCGCGCGGGCGCGTGGCGAAATTTTCACAGATAGAAAAATTAAACGGCTGGATGATTGAAGGCGATACGCTTAAGTCTATCAGCGCCAATCCGAGTCCCATATCGTATTCATTCTTTAGTCCAATTGGAGAAACGACCAGTTTGCTTTTTCTGCGCTCGCCCAACAGCCGCGATGTGACCGTGATTCTGGACGGCAAAAAAATGAACGTGGAATTGAATCAGCCTGAAACGAGTCTAACCTCCGCGCAGATGACGACGTCCTACAAAATGGGAATCTCCAGCGCGGTTATTCTCTTCATCGTTGCGGCGGCGGATTTTTTCGCGTTCCTCTTTTTTATCCTGCTTGTTTGGCTTATTCAAGAAATCGCTCAAATGACTTCAACGCCAACGGATGATAGATTTTTCTCGCATCGAACGGACTTGATGATTCTTCTCGCGCTTGCTTTTACTTTGCATACCTTCAATTTTTTATCAGCGCCGTTGTTGGTTACTTCTGACAGCCCCAGCTATTTGCAAGGCTCCGTTTATTGGATGCAGCATCACAACCTCGACGGCGTGACCGCCGCGCGCGGACCTGGCACGACGTTTTTATTTATCCCCGCCTTTTTATTGTTTGGCAGAAATCCGTGGGGAGTCAAACTTGTTTTACATTTGCTGGCGCTCGCGTCGGTTCTTGTCAGTTACAGTTTGGGATGGCGGCTTTTCAAGCGGCGTTCCCTTGCGTTTTTTGCAGGCTTGATTCTTGTTCTCATGCCCGAAATGTATCTTTATTCAAACGTAGTCATGTCCGACGTGCCGAATATTTTCTTCGGGCTGCTGTTCTGTCTGCTGTTGCTTTCCGCGCTGGAAACGCTTTCGTGGAAAACCATTCTTGCTTGTATGTTGATTGCTTCTTTTGCCGCTTTGACGCGCCCCGAAAATGTTTTACTGCTTGTCATTGCATCTGGCTTTCTATTTATAAAAATTGTTTGGGATAAAAAAGATTCTCTCAAGCGCTTTGCAATTCTCGGCGCGGCGCTCATCCTTGCGATCGTTCCATTGCTTGGCTGGTCGGCGCATAACAAGCGCGTGTATGGATTTTTTGGCTTAAGCAATTACGCCGACGAAGTTTTATACGACGGTTGGATTTATTTCGGCGAGGCAAGCGGATTTCATATCACTGATCCCGATTCGCGCGCCGTTCAATCTATCGCGGAGGTAATCCATGAATATGGGATGCCCGCAGAAACGATCTCCGCGCCGACTGGCTGGGAACTTTATCCGCTCTTGCTTAAACATGGATACAGCGAGAGCGAAGCCATTAAATTATTAGGCGACGCCGCTAGAGATTCGATCCGCAAAGATCCAAACCTTGCCCTGCAACTCTATCTTGTGAAACTAAAAAAGAGTTTTATCCCCGAAACGATTATGACCGTCACGTTTGCGTTGCCTGAAGAAATAAAGGCAAACGCGCAAACCACAAAAGGAATATATTTCGATAGGGAAAAACAACTCTTTCCCGCCTTGATTCCCTTACAGCGTTGGGCGTACGACTCGCTGGAAATTTTCGACCGTTATTTTTATTACCCGCTAATCCTATTTTGTTTGGGCGTTTTGTTTCTCGCCATTTACCAAAAGAAATTTTTTATGTGGGCGCCCGTCGTTGTGATCACAGCCAGCCGCCTGTTCATTCCCATCACCATCGGATTGGGGAACTGGCGCTATGTGATTTCGGGTATTCCATTTTTGTTGATCTTTGCTTTGCTCGCGTTTCAAATCGTCAGGGGATTTTTGTCCTTCATGTTTAATCCAAAGCCTGAATGATGTGACTAATCGCGGTGGATGCCGGACCGCCAAGCGATTGCGCCAGCGCAAATTTTGCGCCCATGATTTGATTCGCGCCCGCCTGCCCGCGCAGTTGGATCGCCGCTTCCACAATTTGATATACGCCCGCCGCGCCGCCCGCGAATCCGCGCGCCTTCATGCCGCCCAGCGTGGCGCAAGGAATTTTTCCTTTCAGACCAATTTCATTGTTGGCAGCGAGTTTCCAACCTTTGCCTTTAATGGCAAAGCCAATCGCTTCGAGTTGAAGCGCGGCGTAAATGCTGAAGACGTCGTGATATTCAAAGAAGTTGATTTGATCCAAAACGATTCCAGCTTGTTTCATTGCCTTGCCTGCGGAGAGTTGCGCGGCGTCAAAATATAATATGTCTTTGCGATCATGCAACGCTAACGTATCCGATGCCGTCGCAGAGCCGGCGATCTTCACCAGCGGATTCTTATAATCGCGCGGAAGCAAATCGCGGCGGGTGAGAATCAGCGCGGCGGCGCCATCGGCGTTGGGGGCGATGTCAAACATATTGAGCGGGTCGCTGACCATTTCCGCTTTTGCATAAGTCTCAGGTTTGATTGCTTTGCGAAACATCGCATTTTTATTTGTCGCGCCGTTTGCGTGAGCGGTCAACGCAAAGCCCGCGAAGCCATCGGCGGGGACGTTATTCTCGTGCATGTAACGCTTCATCAATAACGCCGCTTGCGAAGTGGGAGTCATTCCCTGCACGGCTTCAAAATCCGAATCGGACGCGGTGGCTAAAGCCTCATCCACATCCGCGCCGATTTTGTCGGTGAACTTTTCCACGCCGACGACGAGCGCCGCATCCGCCATGCCGCTGGCGACGGCGAGATAAGCCTGCCGTAGCGCTGCTCCGCCCGATGCGCCCGCCGCTTCGACGGTGACGGCTTCAATGCCAGTGAGTCCCGCATAGTCCGCGATGAGCGCGCCGAGATGCGCTTGATTGGAAAGATTCGGCGCGAGCATATTGCCGACAAATAACGCTTGCGGTTTCAAGCCGCCCGAATCTTGATTCGCGGCTTGAATTGCGTCGAGCGCAAGGTCGCGCAAACTAATCTCCCAATGCTCGCCGACGGGAGTTTGTCCAATTCCTGCAATTACGATGTCTGTCATTATTTCATCCCATGGTTGGGGCGCGATATATCGCGCCTTACTTCATTGCCAATTTGCCGCGATAGCGAACATAGGTCGCGTAATCAATCTCGCTGCGACGCGCAATATATTCGCGTGTCTTTATCGCGAGACCCGCGCGCGCGGTGATTTTATTGGTGACGAGAATATCAAACGCGTCTGACCCCGCGCCCGAGCCAAATGAGACAACGAGGATTCTATCGCCGGGCTGGGCAATATCCAGCGTGGCGGTCAGACCGATCATCGCCGCGCCCGCGTAGGTATTTCCAATAATGGAGACGAGCAAGCCCGGCTCAATCTGCTCCATCGAAAATCCGAGTTGACCCGCGACGCGCTGCGGAAATTTTGTGTTCGGTTGGTGGAAGACCGCCCACTTATAATCTTTTGCGGTCGTGCCGCTGACTTCCATGAGATGCGTTGCGGCTTCGGTGATGTGCTTGAAGTAGGCAGGCTCGCCCGTGAAGCGCATTCCGT
>JAVHOY010000095.1:0-3896 GCA_036170295.1 bacterium | reverse complement strand
TTTCAAAAGTTGCAAGAGGAACTTGATTATTTACGCACCGCCAAGCGCATGGAAGTAGCCGATCGTTTACATGAGGCGATGGAAGGCGGCGAATTAATCGAGAATGCCGAATATGAAGCCGCTAAAAATGAGCAGTCGTTTGTAGAGGGGCGTATTCAGGAATTAGATATGTTGCTTGCTACAGCTCAGATCATTGAGGATGGCAGCAAACCGAAAAAGAACGACGCGATTCAAGTCGGCGCGAAAGTGACCATTAAGGAAGGCAATTTATCGCCCGAAATATATACGATCGTCGGCGCGGCGGAAGCCAATCCGCGCGAGGGAAAAATCTCGAATGAATCGCCGATTGGCAAAGCGATCATCGGTCACAAATTGGGCGACGTCGTTAAAGTGGAAACTCCCGGCGGAACGTATAACGTTAAGATTATCAAAGTCAGTTAAAGCAGGACGCGTTCTCGCCCCGTGTGCCTGTGTTTTAGGTCGCGGGGCTTTTTTTATCTCGCCTTGTTTACAGGAAAATATCATGGCAGAATACACATCCCTTGAAAAAGTTCGTTTGCAAAAAATTGAAGAGTTGCGCGCGCAGGGCATCGAGCCGTATCCCACACGCGCCGAGCGGACTCACACCAGCGCGCAAGCCATCGCGGAGTTTGAAGCGGCGGAGGCTTCGGCGACCGAAGTCAAAGTAACGCTCGCGGGAAGAATCCGCGCGAGCCGCGCAATGGGCAAGATCACCTTCGCGCACATCGAAGACGGCAGCGGCAAAATCCAATTGTTTTTGCGCGTCAACGAATTAACCAAAGAGCGTCTGTCTCTTTTTGATAAGTTGTTTGACATCGGCGATTTTATTCAAGTCAGCGGCGTGATGTTCCGCACCAAAGCCGGCGAAGCCACGCTGCACGTCCACGATTTCAAACTGCTCGCCAAAGCCGTAACGCCCTTGCCCGCCGATAAAGATGTGACGCAGGAAGACGGCAGCGTCACGCGCTACGCCGCGATTGAGTCGCCGGAGTTGCGCGCGCGCCAACGCTACGCCGACCTCGCGGTCAACCCTGACGTGCGCGAGAATTTTCGCAAGCGCGCGAAGTTGATTAAATCTCTGCGCGCGTTTCTTGACGAACATGATTTTCTTGAAGTGGAAACGCCCATCTTGCAGCCGATCTATGGCGGCGCGGCGGCGCGTCCGTTTATGACGCATCACAACGAACTTGACCAAGATATGTATTTGCGAATTTCATTTGAGTTATATCTCAAGCGCTTGCTCGTCGGCAACTTGGAGCGCGTCTATGAAATTGGACGCGACTTCCGCAACGAAGGCGTTTCGTTCAAACATAATCCCGAATTCACGCAACTTGAATTTTATTGGGCTTACGCGGATTATCTGCAAGTGATGGAACTCACCGAGCAAATGGTCGCTTACGCCGCTGAGAAAGTGGCGGGTTCAACGACGGTCAAATTCGGCGAGCATGAATTGAATTTCAAGCCGCCGTGGAAGCGCGTTGAAATGCGCGCGGGCATCCTTGAAGTCAGCGGCATTGATATTGCCGAACATAAGACTGCGGCTGAATTGTTGCAAGCCATCAAAACAAAATTGCCAAACGCCGCGCCTGATCCAAAATCCACGCGCGGAAAATTGATTGACTTTCTCGTGAGCGAATTCCTTGAGCCGACGCTGATTCAGCCGACGTTTTTATATAACTATCCGCGCGATATTTCTCCGCTGGCAAAATCCATGCCCAATGATCCGCTCACTGTCGAACGCTTTGAAGGATACGCGGCAGGCTTTGAATTGTGCAACGCCTTCACCGAGTTGAACGATCCGCTCGATCAGGAGCAGCGCTTCCTTGAAATGGGACGCGACTACGCCGACAACGACGAAGAAAAACATCCAATGGATGAGGACTATCTGCGCGCCATGCGTTACGGGATGCCGCCCAACGGCGGATTCGGCATGGGCATAGATCGCCTCGCTATGTTGTTGACGAATAAACATTCCATCCGCGAAGTGTTGTTGTTCCCAGCGTTGAAGAAGGAAGAAGGTTAGTCGTCGGCAATTAGTCGAGGCTTTGAGATGAATGTAAAGAAATTGATTGTCGGCGACTTCATCGCCATTGCGTTGGCGACTGTGATTGGCTTTATCACGCACGGCGAGATGGGCGCGGCGTATCTTCCGCGCATGGCGGCGAGTTTCTTTCCTGTTTTATTGATTTGGTTTTTGCTTGCGCCGTGGTTTGGATTATTCAACGACGACGTTGCGGCGAATAAAAAATTGATCTGGCGCGTCCCGCTTGCCATGCTTTTTGTCGCGCCGTTGGCGGTCATGCTCCGCGCCGCGTTTTTACACGTCGCTGTGCAAGCAACGTTCGCGTTGGTTCTCGGCAGCGCGAATGCGTTCGCTCTGGCGCTGTGGAGGTTTGCGTACGCATGGAGAATGGGGCGCAAATAAATTTCCAGATTAGATAAGACAGCCTTCTCCTTGCGGCGTTTGGAGGAAACTATGTTAAATAAAAAAATCGCATTCATCGGTTCTGGCGTAATGGCGGAAGCCATGATCGCGGGAGTGTTGCGCCAAAAGCTCGCCAACTCGAAGAATATCATCGCCGCAGGTCCGCGCAAAGAGCGCGGCGCGGAGTTGAGCAAAAAATACGGAATCAAATCCACAACCGATAACGCCGAAGCCGCGCGCGAAGCGGATGTGGTCGTTTTATCCGTCAAGCCGCAACGCTTGACCGAAGTCATGAAAAGCATCAAAGGGATTCGCGCCGACGCGTTGGTTTTATCCATCATCGCGGGCGCGTCCGTCAAAAAAATCAGCGCGGGCTTGAAACATAAATCCATTGTGCGCTCCATGCCAAACACGCCCGGTCAAATTGGAGAGGGCGTCACAGTTTGGACATGCTCCAAAGAAGTGAGCGAGGCGCAACGATCTATGGCGCGTTTGTTGCTCAGCGCTATGGGCGAAGAAGTTTTCTTGGAAGATGAATCTTATTTGGACATGGCGACCGCGTTGTCGGGTTCGGGTCCCGCGTATGTTTTCCTGTTTACCGAAGCGTTGATTGACGCGGGCGTACATATGGGATTTCCGCGCCGCATCGCCGAGCGGTTGGTCTTACAAACCATAAAAGGCTCCGCGTCGTATTATCAAAGCGCGGCGCGACATCCCGCCACATTGAGGAATCAAGTCACCTCGCCGGGCGGCACATCCGCTGAAGCGCTGTATTATCTGGAGAAGGCAGGCTTTCGCACCGCCATCTCGCGCGCGGTGTGGGCGGCATATCAACGCTCGCTGGAATTGGGCAAGGAAAAGCCGGGTCACATTGATACGAATGAGGAAGAAAGTTAAATCAAAAGTCCCTGATATTGTCAGGGACTTTGCTTTTAGATGTCGGCTATTTGCGACACATGTTCGTCCTCATATTTTTCAATCAGAATTCCCAAAACTTCCATCATGGAGGCAAGCGGATGATTTTCGTCTTCGCCAACAATGTCAATCAAATCATCAAGCGCGCGAACCGCTTCCTGATATTCCGCTTCGCTATGAGGAATGTACAGAATTTTGGAAACCGCCATCCATGCCGTTGCGGCTTGTTCAATTTCTATGTTTAACATTTTCCTTACTCCTTCCATTTGCCTTCGTCATATTCAGGATGAGTCAACACAGCCCGAATAAAAATCATACGCCGATTGTAATGAATGGCAGCAACTAATCGGACTTTATTGCCGCCGATATTGAATACTGTTAATTTTCCAACTTGATCCGCGCTTGAAAATGACTCGCGCAATTCGGCAAAAGACTTGAAATTTTTTCTTTTGGCTGCTTCATACCAATGTTGAAGCGCAGATTTCGCATCAGGGTATTTTTCGGCAAAGTCATTGAGGCGTTTACGAGTTATGAT
>JAVHOY010000094.1:0-3906 GCA_036170295.1 bacterium | reverse complement strand
CGATTTACGATTTACGATTTACGATTTACGATTTACGATTTACGATTTACGATTTTTATGGCAGTGGCGTTGGAGTCGGCGCGGCAAGGTTATCAAGGATGACGAAAGATCCGGCTTTTTCAAAGTCATAGCCCATGAAAAGTTGCACTTCATAAGTTCCCGGCAGCCAGCCGCCGATGGGCGTTGAACATTCGGTATATCCGCCAATGCCGCCCGTGCCGCCGTCCCATGGTTTGGTTTCATAGAACACCAATTGACCGTCGCGATACCAAAGCGCAGACCATTGTACGCCGGGCAGCGTGTTGTTGTAATCAAATCCGCCGTACATGGTTTGGATGGGAAGTTCAAAAACAGTTTGCGGATCTATGGGATTCAAGCCGTCAAATTTGGTGGAGAATTGTATTTGAGTAAACACCGCGTCAGGATTCGGCGTGACGACCCCCGTGAATAAAGATTCAATCGCCAGCGGCAAAAACGGCGTCGTAGTCATCGTCGGCGTATCGGTAGTGGATGGCGTATTGGTAATTGTCGGCGTTAAGGTAATGGTGGGAGTCAACGTAATCGTCGGCGTGAGTGTGATAGTTGGAGTCAACGACGGCGTAAGCGAAGGCGGATAATAAACATAGATCATCGGTTCGCCATAAAATGGAAGCCAGAACGCGCAACCGAATAAAAGCAGCGCGAACAGAAATAATCTCGCCGCGTTGGCGTTGTGCATTCGGCGCAAACTATAAAAGGACAATCGGCGCGCGGTCTGCATCACCTGAATAGCGCCGCGAACAATAAAGACGGCGGCAACGATAATTAAGATTGCGGCGGCAATGACTCCGCTATGAATATCCATGTTGAGATTATACAACGTTATAATAACGCCCATGACTCACGAACTCATCTTCCTCAAATTGGGCGGATCGCTAATCACCGATAAGGACATGCCCTACACCCCGCGTTTAGATAAATTACAAAGCCTCGCGCAAGAAATCAAAACGGCGCTGGATTCCAATCCCGATACGCAGATCATTCTCGGACATGGCTCTGGCTCGTTCGGTCACACTGCCGCGAAGAAATACGGCACACGCAACGGAGTGAAAACCGTTGAAGAGTGGCGCGGCTTCGCCGAAGTCCGCTTTCAAGCCGCAGAGTTGACTCGCTATGTGATAAAGTCGCTGCTCGACGCGGGGATTGCCGCAATTCCATTTTCGCCATCGTCTTCGATGATTTCAAATCAGCGGAAAATTATCGCGCATAATGTTTTGACGATTCGCAAAGCGCTGAATGTAAACATTCTTCCTGTGGTTCATGGCGATGTGGCGTTCGATGAAGCGCTCGGCGGCACCATCCTTTCCACCGAAGACGTGTTCGCATTTCTCGCGGAGCGCTTCCCCGTGACGCGCATCTTGCTCGCGGGAATCGAAGCGGGCGTGTGGAAAGATTTTCCAGCGCGGACAAAACTCGCAAAGCGGATCAGACTTGAAGATTATGAAAATATGCGCGCAAGCATCGGCGGCTCGGCGAGCGCCGACGTCACCGGCGGAATGAAAACCAAAGTGGAGGAAATGTTCGCGCTCATCCAAAAAAATAAAAACCTGACCGCGCAAATTTTTTCCGCTGAAGAACGCGGAGATTTGACGCGCGCGCTGAACGGCGAAAATGTCGGGACAACCTTAAGCGAATAAAAAAGAAGCGATTAAACTCACTTGCTTTTTTCAGCCCTTATTCTGATAATAGGACGCAATGGATGATCCAATCAAAAAATCGCGGCAAACGACCGAAGTCGTTACTGCAAATCCACAAGGAGATTTTATGGCTACAAAAAAGAAAGTTGTGAAAGCAAAAATCGTTGCAAAGAAAGCCGTCGCAAAAAAAGCGACTCCCGCAAAATCGGCGTTCAAGCCGATCAAATTAAAACTCTTGCGCCCCGTGCCTTCCGACATTGACATCGCGCAGGCTTCGTACATCAAACCGATTACACAGATCGCGGAAGAACTCGGCGTCCGTCCAAACGAATTGGAATTGTACGGTCCTTATAAAGCCAAGATCAAATTGGAAATTTTAGATCGCTTGAAAGACAAACCCAACGGCAGCTATGTGGACGTGACCGCCATCACGCCGACTCCGCTCGGCGAAGGCAAGACCACAACCACCGTCGGGCTTTCGCAAGCGCTCGGCGCGCATTTGGGCAGGAAAGTAATGACCTGTATCCGTCAGCCTTCGCAAGGTCCTACTTTTGGAATTAAAGGCGGCGCGGCGGGCGGCGGATATTCGCAAATTATCCCAATGGAAGATTTCAATTTGCATCTCACCGGCGACATTCACGCGATCACTGCGTCGCATAATCTTGTCGCCGCCGCGTTAGACGCGCGTGTGATGCACGAAAAAAAGAATGACGATGAAAAACTATTCGACGCGCTTTGTCCGCTGGATAAAAAAGGCGCGCGTAAATTCGCTCCCACTATGCTGCGCCGATTAAAAAAATTGGGAATTAACAAAACCGACCCCAACGAATTAACGACTGAAGAACGCGCGCATTTTGCGCGGCTGGATATTGACGACGCCACAATTACTTGGCGGCGCGTGGTTGACGTCAACGACCGCTTCTTGCGCGAAATTCAAGTGGGGCTTGGCAAGGACGAAATCGGGTTTGAACATAAATCGGGTTACGACATTACCGTCGCTTCCGAAATTATGGCAATCCTCGCGCTGACCACCGACCTCGAAGATATGCGCGAACGCTTTGGCAAAATGGTTGTCGCAACCAACAAGCGCGGCGAAGCGGTGACGGCGGAAGATTTGGGCGTGGCGGGCGCGGTCACTGTTTTGATGAAAGACGCGATCAAACCCAACTTGATGCAAACGCTTGAAGGCACGCCCGCGATGGTGCACGCGGGACCATTTGCAAATATCGCGCACGGACAATCTTCCATTATCGCGGATAAGATCGCGCTAAAACTCGTCGGCAAAAAAGGCTTTGTCATCACCGAATCTGGTTTTGGCGCGGACGTCGGCATGGAAAAATTCTTCGACATCAAATGCCGCTACTCAGGATTAATTCCGCAAGTGGTCGTGTTGGTCGCAACGGTGCGCGCGCTCAAGATGCACGGCGGCGGACCCAAAGTGGTGGCGGGCAAACCGCTCGCTTCTGAATACACGGACGAGAATTTGGATCTGTTGAAAAAAGGTCTTGCCAATCTTGAGCGTCACATTCAAAACGCGATTAAGTTCGGCGTGAACGTGGTTGTGGCGGTTAATTCATTTGCAACGGATACGCCCGCCGAAGTGGAAATCATCCGCGAAGCCTCGCTAAAATTTGGCGCGATGGACGCGGTGGTTTCAACTCATTGGGCGGATGGCGGCAAGGGCGCGATGGCGTTGGCTGAAGCGGTCATCAAAGCCGCTGAAACGCCAAGTCATTTTGATTTTCTCTATCCGTTAGAATCAACCACCATCAAAGAAAAGATTGAAACCATCGCGCGCGAAATTTATCGCGCCGACGGCGTGGATTACTCTCCCGAAGCCGAAGAACAAATTGCGCGCTATACGCGGCTTGGATTCAATCAACTGCCGATTTGCATGGCGAAGACGCATCTTTCTTTTACGCAGGATGCGAGCAAAAAAGGCGCGCCGACTGGCTTCCGTATGACCGTGCGCGAAGTCCGCGCCAGCGCGGGTGCGGGATTCTTGTATCCCATTCTCGGCGATATGCGGACGATGCCCGGCTTGCCTACGCGCCCCGTATTCTATGATGTGGATTTGGACTTGAAGACTGGCAAGGTGGTCGGGTTGTTCTAACCAATGTTTTTGTAGGGGCGCGATATGTCGCGCCCCTACTTTATTTATCCAAATCCCACAATTTGACATTATCAATCGTCAGCGCTGAAGAATGTCCCGCCGCGCCGAGAATGTGAA
>JAVHOY010000093.1:0-3909 GCA_036170295.1 bacterium | reverse complement strand
GGAGGAATTTCTGTGGAAAGAACGCTCGTACTTGTAAAACCCGATGGCGTACAACGCGGACTCATCGGCGAAGCCATCTCTCGTTTTGAACGTCGCGGACTTCGTTTGGTCGCCGCTAAATTTATCAGCGTCAGCAAACAGTTGGCTGAGGCTCATTATGCGGAACATAAAGGCAAAGGCTTTTATGAAGGTTTGATTGCTTACATCACATCCGCGCCGGTGATGGCGATGGTGTGGGAAGGTCCCAACGCGGTTGCGGCTGTGCGCCAAACCGTCGGCTCCACCAAACCTGTGGAAGCCGCGCCCGGCACTATCCGCCATGACTTTGCGCTCGAAGTGGGACGCAATCTCATCCACGCTTCAGACAAACCTGAAACTGGCGAACGCGAAGTGGCGCTCTGGTTTAAGAAGGAAGAACTTGTGGATTGGACTCGCGCAGTGGATGCGTGGGTGTTTGAGAAATAAAAATTTGTAAGCGGTAAATAGTAATTGGCAATTTATGAAAACATCCTGTAGGTAAAAATCTACGGGATGTTTTTTGTTTGAACACAAGAAATTCTTGCGCGTTTCAGTATCTGCGCAGGAAACAACTGATTACTGATTGCCAATCTCTATATCACTGCACCCTCACCAACACTTTTCCATCTTCCCATAATTCTTCCAAATTATAAAAGTCGCGTTGATCAGGCGAGAAGAAATGCACGACTACGTCGCCGTAATCCACGATGACCCAGCCGTCGCGGGCAAAGCCTTGCAGTTTGCCTTTCTTCTTATGCTTCTCGCGGATGTCTTCAATGACGGCTTTAGCGAGCGCGTCTACCATGCGGTCGCTGCTGCCAGTGCAAATCACAAAGTAATCGGTGAAAGAAACGATTTCTTTCAGGTCTATCAGGACGATATTTTCGCCTTTTTTATCTTCGAGCGAGTTTACGATTTCACGTGCAAGTTCAAGTGCGTTCAGGGTTCACCTCATGGTATTGTGTAAGTCGGATTGGCAATCTGACTTACTTGGATAGCGGCGCGGAAAATATTTTTGTATAGATCGAGCCGCCGGGATTCAGGTCGCTTTTATAAAGATGGATGGAGTCTACTTGCGCTGTGTCAATTTTGCCAAGTTGAGTCGCATCCATTGCGGCGCGGATCTTCGGCAGGTCGGCGGGCTTTGCGTTTTGACGCACTCTGCCAAGCGTGAGATGCGGCGCGAAGGGTTTTACTTCCTGCTCGTATCCCAAACGCGCCGCGCCTTCTTCGACGTCTTTTTGAAGCGCGATTAAAACATTCGGAGTCTGGACGCCTATCCACAACACGCGCGGGTTGCGCGTCGTGGGGTAAGCGCCGAGTCCGCTGAGTTGCAGATCAAACTGCGGATGTGAATCCGCTGCATGGGCAATCATCTGCTTGAGAAAACTCAAATGCGAGGCGGCGACTTCGCCGAGAAATTTTAACGTCAGGTGCATATTGTCAGATGGAACCCAGCGAACGAGATCGCTCCCCAATGTTTGACGCAGTTGCGCGGTTTGTTGAATGACCGCGTCGCGGGTATGCTTTGGAAGTTCAATGGCGATGAAGGCGCGCAAAAGACTCATGCAAGTTTATGCGGATAAGACTTTTTCGACGGCTTGTTTGAGATCGAGAAAGCCGACGGGTTTGGTGAGGTAGATCGAGGCGCCGGCTTCCAGCCCAACTTTGATATCGCCGGGCATACTTTTTGCCGAGACAATGATGACGGGAATGGCGGCGAGTTTGGGTTCGCTGCGAATGTGGCGCAATACTTCGAGACCCGAAACGTCGGGCATCATCACGTCCAGAATGACGAGATCAGGTTTCTCTTGCGAGAGCAGCGAAATGGCGGGCGCGCTGGAGAAAAGTTTTATCACGCGAAAGCCGTTCACGCGCATCATTTCAGCGAACATTTCTGCCGCGTCTGGTTCGTCTTCGATAATCATTACCGTTTTTTGCGTATCAGTCATTTTTATCCTTACTCTAAAAATAGCATAATACACTTGAATTGGCAAGGGACAATAAATGTAAGAATTGCGCCCACGCGACAGTCTATGCGTCACACGATTTTTGTGGCGCGACATTTATGTCGCATTGGAGGAAGCATGACAGAGTTGGAATCTTTTCGCGCGGAGAAGGACGCGTTCTTTGGCAGTCATCCGCAAAGTCCGCTGACGCACGAGCAGAAACAGGATTTTCAGGGCTTGCATTATTTTCCCGAAGATGAATCTCTGCGCCTTGAAGTGAAAGTGGATGAATTTGCCGTGAAGGAAAAATTTGAAATGCAAACTTCAACCGGCGACGCGCAGGTTTATGAGAAATTTGGTAAATTCAAATTTATGGCGGATGGAGAAGAAGCGGAGTTGACGATCTATCGCGGCGCGCACGGATTCTTTCTGCCCTTTGTGGATTCGCTTGCGGGGCGCGAAACCTATCCCGCCGGTCGTTATCTTGAGCCTGAGCCTTTGCCGGGCAGCCGTTTTTTTGTGGATTTCAACATCGCGTACAACCCGTATTGCGCGTATAACGAGATGTGGTCATGTCCGATCACGCCTGCGGAGAATCGCTTGAAGGTTGCCATCCGCGCGGGGGAAAAGTTGTTCCACGATTAAAAAAAGAAACCCTAAAGGTTTTCAAAGCCTTTAGGGTCTTTGCATTTTTTATTCCTTTGTATGTTCCAGCACATCCAACAGGGCTTCATATTCGTCGCAACATTCGGAACACATATCAATATGTTCCTGAATGAGCGGCATAATCTTTTCCGCGTCTTTTGATTTGACTTCCCTTTCAACGAATTCGTCAAGGTGCGCATACATCTCGCTGCAAGACATTTCCTCTTCGCGGACGTTTTCGAGGACTTGCAGGAACTTGATCACCATTTCATCTTGCAATTCTTCCTGCGGTTTGAGGGTGTTTTGAATTCGTTGAAGGAAATTTTTTATATTCATTCTAAGTGCTTGACGTTTAATTTAATCTAAATCTTACTTGCTTTCAAAAGCGGAAAGTAAATCTTGTGGAGTGAGTTCTTCCATAGCAAGCCGTTTTTTTAATCGCAGGCGCGCATCGTGCAAAAGTTTGTAAAGCGCGTTGCGATTGGTCTTCATGCGCTTGGCGGCTTCGTCCATGGGCATATCCTGCAAGCCGAGCAAGACCAGCGCTTCGCGTTGCTTGGAGGTCAGTTCCTCTTCCAAAATGCGGCGGACATGCGCGAGCATGTCGGCGCGTTCGGCGGAGGTTTCGGGCGAGGCTTGCGAATCCGCGAGCAGACCTGCGGGCGGCGCGACGTCTTCGTTTTCAGTCATCTCGTCGAGCGAGGAATCGCGCCAGCGTTTGCGGCGGAGTTCGGTCAGCGCGATGCGGATGGCGATCTTATGCACCCAAGTGGTGAACAGGCTGCGTCCTTCAAAACTATCGAGCTGATCCAACACGCGCAAAAGCGTTTCCTGAGTCACTTCTTCGACCAGCGGTTCAAAAAGCGGGTTGTCCGATGAAAGCCAGCGGGTGAGCGCGTAGGGCAATCCTTTTTGGATGATCTCGCGCAGATCGTGAAGCGCGGCTTCGTGCGTCGCGCCGTCGCTGCGTAAATTTGCGAGCCAGTCTTCGTTAGTGCGTACGGTCATAGTTTGACGATTATAAGATAGAAAATATCAAGAAATCAAAATCTTATAAAACTATGAGATTACGAATGAAAAGGAAGTAGAATCCTCGCAAAGGAGAATACATGGCAAAACTAATTCTCGCCGCGGAGCGCGTTCTCCGCGCCCGCAAATTGATCCAACAAGCGCGGGAGATTCCCGTTCCGCTTGAAGGCGGGCGCAATGATTTTTCATACATCGCAACCGTGAAGGACGTCTTGCGTCAGGCGCGCGATTTGATCAAATTTATTTCGATGACTCCCAGCGCGTCCGC
>JAVHOY010000092.1:0-3911 GCA_036170295.1 bacterium | reverse complement strand
AGGATGAAAAAAGTCGAAGGTCAGTGTGCCTTCGACTTTTTACTTCTCACTTATTGCTTCTTCAACGCTTCCTTCAACGTCAGACCCAACCTTGTAATTCCTTCGCGGATCGTGTCTGGATTTGAAAACGAGAAATTGATTCTCATTGTATTCTTGCCGCCGCCATTTGGATGGAAGGCTGCGCCCGGCACAAACGCCACTTTGCGCTCGATGGCGACTTTCAAAACTTCGGCTGCGTCAATGTGTTCGGGCAGGACGCTCCACAGGAACATACCGCCCAGCGGTTTTGTCCAGCGCATTTCTTTCGGGAACATCTCATCCATCATCTCAAGCATTACGTCGCGGCGTTCTTTATATGTAGAGCGGATCAGTTTGACATGCTCGTCCAAGAATCCGCCTTTGGCGACTTCATACGCCACATATTGAATAAACGAAGACGTGTGCAAATCAGCGGCTTGCTTGGTCATCACCAATTTGCGGATGACCTGCGGCGGCGCGATGACCCATGCGAGACGCAATCCCGGCGCAAGCAATTTTGAGAACGTGCTTAAGTAAATGACGTTCCCCGTATATTCCCCGTTGGTTTCATTGCGATAACGGCTGTCCAAAGTCGCAACCGACGGAATATGATCGCCGTCGTAGCGCAACTGTCCATACGGATCGTCCTCGACAATCGGCACGCCGTATTGATCCGCCAGCGCCACCAAGCGCTTGCGGCGCTCCAGACTCAGCGTAGAGCCGGATGGATTTTGAAAATTGGGCAGAATATAAATAAACTTTGGACCGACGCGCAACGCCGCTTCTAATTGATCCACAATCATGCCGTGCTCATCCGAAGGCACGGAAATATATTGCGCGCCGTACGCGTTCCACGCCTGCAACGCGCCCAAGTAAGTGGGCGATTCCACCACGATGAAATCGCCGCGATTGACGAACAACCTGCCGATAAAATCCAACGCCTGCTGCGAGCCGGACGTCATCAAAATATTATCCGCCGTCACCTGCACGCTAAAGCGCGTATTATGCCGCGCAATCATCTCGCGCAGCGGCAGGTAACCTTCGGTGGTGCTGTATTGCAGCGCTTGCGCCCCTTGATTTTCGAGGACAAAATTACATGCCTTTTGAAATTCCTTGATCGGAAAAACATCCGGCGCGGGCAAGCCGCCCGCAAACGAAATGATGTCGGGCTGTTCGGTCAACTTCAACAACTCGCGGATAACCGAACTTCCCATTTTTTGCATACGATGAGCGTAGCGATATTCCCAGGGCGTCTGCATTCTTTCTCCTTAGCGATGAAATAAAAAAGCCTGATAGGTATGTGTATACCCATCAGGCTCGGCGCTGATTGCGAAAATATTCAAAAGGTCGCGTATCAAAATTCGCTTCATGCGCGCTTATCTTACCATTTTTAAGTCAGACTGTAGCAGTCTTTTCTTCACTTTGATTTTATGACAAATTTCCTTCGATGATCTTGTTGACGGAAATCCGCGTATATGTATCCAGCGGAAGAAGAAGAGCCGCGTCCAACTTGACCCAAAGGTGATCCTCCGCCTCGTCGTTTAATTTCACGTCAAGCGAATCCGTCCTGCACCAATAATCGAAAAAGATGTAATGCCGTTTCTTCCAAAACGCGGGTTCGTAAATAAACTCTTGAAAGTTGACGAACTTCAAGTCGTAGATATCCAACCCTGTTTCTTCCTTCGCTTCGCGGATCGCCGCCTCTTCCAATCTTTCGCCCAGTTCCACATGCCCGCCCGGCACGACAAGTTTATTGGGAAATTTATGACTCTTCAACAACAGCAGCTCGCCCGCCGCGTTGAAAATAAAAACGCCTACCGTTGGTTCTGGAAAAATTTGCTCCGACATCGTTTTATCCTTTATTCCTCGCAATGGCGTTGTTATCCAAACGCCGCGATGATGATCACGCCTGCGAATACGATCATAGCGCCGATTACGCGCGCGCCGCCCATTTCCTCTTTCAAAAATTTCCAGCCGAGAAAAGTTCCAATCACCGCGCTCACTTCGCGGATGGCGCCAGAGTAACTGAGCGGCGCAAAAGTATAAGCGAACAGGGCGAGCATATACGCGATAAGCCCCAGCGCGCCGCCGAGCAAAATATATCCGCGCTGCCGACGCCACATCGCCGCGAAGGGTCTCCAACCATATTTGCGCGCGAGATAAGGCGTGGTAGCAAAGGGAACCATCACGAACATGGATAACCCGTAAGACAAAGCGCCGCCCTGTTTGACTGCGGCGCCGTCAATGAAAGTGTAAATGGAAATGATCAGCGCGATGGATAACGCGGTCAGGATTCCTTTGAGGCGCGGTTTCGCGCCGCGATTATCGAGCAGCGTTGTCGCGCCGATTGAAATAACTCCGAAAGCAATCAGCGCCAGCCCGATATATCCGCCGATTGTTAATCGCTCGCGTAAAAAAATTGCAGACCACAAAACAAGAAACGCCGGCGCCGCGCCGCGCGCAATCGGATAGACGAGCGAAAAATCATGGTCGCTATATGCCGCGCAAAGCAGGATGAAATAGAGCGCTTCTAGAATCATGCTGAGGACTGCGACGCCGCGCAATTCTTTGGGGGGCAGACCGACGAACAAGAGGCACAGCAAAGCTAATCCGCCGCTTAAGATGACTTGCCATCCCATGGCGATATATTTTTCTTCCGCGCTTTTGAGCAGGAAGTTCCACAGCGCGTGCATAGATGCGGAAATGAAAAGAAGAACCAGCGCAAGGATAGGCATTTTTTATTCGGCGTTTCTGTTTGAAAATTTGGCGAGCGTCCAACTTTAACACAAAACAATCGCCGCCGCCAAAACGCGGAAGTTTTTGTTGTAGGCGCTTCGTGTGATACGCACATCCGCTTAATAAGAGTATCCTGAAGGAAAATCCGCGCCCGAAAGGAAAAATTATGAAACGCACATGGAAGTTTTTATTGACAACGATCGTACTATTCAATTTACTCATCGCGCCCATCGGTACGGCAGATGCGAAAATGAAAACGCCAATCTCCGCGAACAGCAAGGTTCTTATTCTTAACCGAGCCATTGCCAGTTGGAAAGCGGGAATTCCAGCGGGAGAGAAACGTCCTGTGACGGTATTTTTGCCGGGTTGGGGCGGAGCGGGCAACGTGAACGCTTTTGTGTCCGCGCAGAATACAAATCTTGTCAATCAAGGCTACGTCACATTGGCAATTGGATTTGACGATCTCGGCGGCTGGACTAGCAATATTGATCTCAAAACTAAATTGGGATTAGATAAACTATGCGCCGACGCGACCATCCCCGCTAACTGCAACGCCATCGTTTTGGACGGCGAGTCTTACGGCGCGGCGCAGAATTATTGGGTCGTTGAATATTTGCGCAGTCATGGGTACGCAGGCAAAGTTCTGGGGTTTGTTTCAGAAGACGGCGGCTACGGCGCGCCCGGCAATATAACCAACCCGGTCACCGGCGCATTCACGCGGACGGGACTTGCCAACACCGCCGCTTATAGCGTCGCCATGATCGAAAATTTAGGCGACGCAACATTCCCAGTGGATGACTGTACTTGGGGAAATTGCGGCGCGCGGACTTTGGCAGACGCGCATCAAGCGCGGGGCGACGGCAACGTCTTTAGCATTTGTCCGCCCGGCGGAAGTCATGGCGATCACAGTTTTGTGAATTGGAACGCGTGGGTCATTTCCGCGATCAAAACGATAATTCATGTTGTAAATGGCGTTCCCACATTCAGCGGTTATACCGCGCCGACGTTGAGTGTGAGCAACGCCTGCGCGACGGCAACCTCCGCAACTGTAAACTTAATCATAGATGTTGCGGCGAATCACAAACCGATCAGCCCTTATATCTATGGCTTGAACTTTGCGAAGCCAGCCTTTGCAACTGAAATTGGCTTGCCCGTGC
>JAVHOY010000091.1:0-3971 GCA_036170295.1 bacterium | reverse complement strand
AGCGCGGTGCAAGTGTCGCTACGCTCACATCGTCCCGATGTCCTTCGGGAGGGTGATAATTTGTAAGGTAACTTGTGTTAACCTGAATAATTCAACTTTATATTATTCTGAAAATGATTGTCCCCACGCTTTGATATTTTGGAGCGGCGTTTGAAGCGCTAAATCGCAGCCCGCCCAAACTGAATCTACACGCGCTTCCTTCGCCCTTGCAACTGCCTCTGCGATTTGAAACTCATCGCCCTTCAATAAAATTTTTATGGGATCAAGATTTCCAAATAATAAAACATCTTTCAGCGCCGTCCGCGCCGCCGTCAGATCAACCGTTTGGTCAAGCGAGATTGCCTCCGCGCCGCATTGATTCAACAACGCCAATGATTTGGTCGCATTGCCGCAGACTGACAACACGCGCGGAGTTGGCAGTTTGGCGTGTAAATCTTTCAACGCGGGCAAAACGAATTGTTCAAACTTCGCCGCGCCGATAAATCCCGCCGAGCCGCCCATTTCGTGAATGGTGATGTAATCCGCGCCCGCCTTGCGATACGCGTTTCCAATTTTCGCGAGAAAAGATGAAAGATGAAAGAGCGCATCTATAACCGCTTGCGGTTCTTTTTTCATTTCAGTAAATAATTTTATCGGGTTGCAAAGATACAAAAGTAAAGTATACGGACCCGGTATCATCCCTGAAATAACAACATCTTTGCCAATATCATTTTTCGCCAACTCAATGGCTTTGCAAATAATCGGCAACCGCCCAATTCCTAATTTACTAATTCCTAATCCCTCAATCTCTTTTACCGACTCGACCAACGCCCTCTTCACTTGCGGAAATTGAAACTCGCCATAATTCAACTCCGCGCCTAAGGCTTCGGCGGGCGCGCATAAATCCAATGGCAAAGTCGCGGACGGCATCCCTGTTAACTTGAATGTACTCGCCGCCGCCCGCGCCATCTTTTCAGCGTCTTTATGGACTTCGTGAAAGGTGAGCCCTTCGCGTTCCAATCCCTCAACCGTGATATGAATCAACCCGCTGAACGCAGTGAACGCAGGCTGCGCGTCAATTTTTTTGCCGGATAACAACTCTAAAATTTTTTCGCGCATACTTGCCTCTTTTCGCTGTCAACTGTCAACTGATTACTGATAACCGCTCGCTATCCCTTCGCCGCTTTCGCAATCGCCGCAACATGTTCCGGCGTATTCCCGCAACAACCGCCGACGACCTTCGCGCCCAATTCGACATATTTCTTCGCGTAATTTCCCATATCTTCAGGAGTCATATCATAAACGCCTTGCTCGGTTTTAATATCCATGTGCGGAACGCCCGCGTTGGGTTTGATCCATAACGGGAAGTTGGGAACTGTCGCCGCGTATTCTTTGACGATGGCTTCCATATTGTCGAGAGTCGTTCCGCAATTCGCGCCGACGAGCGTCGCGCCCATTTCGCTATATTTTTTGATAACGTCTTTCGGCTTCACGCCCATCATCGTGCGTGTGCCGCGGTCGTAACTGAATGAGACGACTATCGGCAAATCCGTTACGGAGCGCGCGCCTTCAAAGGCGGCGGTGGTTTCTTCAAAAGAAAACATCGTTTCGATGACTAACAAATCCACGCCGCCTTCGGCTAAGGCTTTGGCTTGCTCCGCGAAAGTCGCTTTCACGTCGTCCGCTTCAAGCGGACCATAAGGCTTGATCAACGCGCCGACGGGACCCATCGAACCGCCAACCAATCCGTTGTTCAGCGATGCGGCTTTGCGCGCAATCTCCGCCGCGCGGAGATTCACTTCGGGCATACGATCCTGATATTTTGAATCCTTCATTCTTAGGCGCGTTCCGCCAAAAGTGCAAGTGAGGATAATATCCGAGCCTGCGCGCGCAAATGAACTTTCGAGATTCAAAATAATATCGGGGTCGTCAATGACCAAGTCTTCGGGCGGCTTGCCGGGCTTGAGTCCCATCTTCTGCAAATTTGATCCCGTCGCGCCGTCCGCAACGAGAATTTCGCCGCTGTTCAATCGTTCCAAAAATTTATTCATTTTGCCTCCAAAAAAATTACCGCAGATACACGCGGCGCGACATAAATGTCGCGTTACAAAATCTAATCACTTCATAAAATTTTTCGCCATTGGATCTTTTACGCGATTTGGAATCAGATGCGCGATATGCGGAAACGCTTCGCTCATGTGCGGGAAACTTGTGGCGAGCATGAATTGATTTTGAAATTCAGGATCGGTCGGCAATTCAAAGCGTTCCACTTTGCGCGTGACCGAATCAATTTCGTTGCGCTTCTCCACATTCAACAACGCGATGCGCGCGCCGTCGCCTGCGGCGTTGCCAACTGCGTAGACGTTATTCAAATCGCAATCGGGAATCAATCCAATCAGCATGGCTTTTTCTTTATCAATGTAACTTCCAAAGCCGCCCGCCAAAATAATTTTATCAGGGCTTTCCAAACCGCTGCGCTTCAATAATGTCCGCGCGGCAGTGAAGAGCGCCGCTTTCGCCAATTGAATTTGACGCACATCCTGCTGCGTCATGGGAATATCGCGCCCGATAGAGGTTTCATCCGCCCAGACGATGACATATTCCCAGCCGCTTTCTCCCTGACGAATACGCGGCGAACTTAAATCTTTTTTGAACTTGCCGCGCGAATCAACAATGCCCGCGCGGAATAATTCCGCCACCGCGTCAATGATCGCGGAGCCGCAGATTCCTTTTGCCTTGCCTGCGTTCCATTTATCTTCGCCGACAATTTTATAGCGCGGTTCAAAAGTCTTCTCGTCAATGTTGACGCGCTCGATTGCGCCGAGCGCGGCGCGCATTCCAAATTTTACATGAGCGCCTTCGAGCGCGGGTCCCGTCGGCGTGGATGTGCAAACCAAGCGCTTGCGATTTCCCAACACGAGCTCGGCGTTTGTGCCAACGTCAATCAACAGCCAATTTTCATCTTGCTTGTGCGGCTCTTCGGCGAGGATCATCGCGCTCGTATCCGCGCCGACAAAGGATGCAATTGTTGGCAACACATGAATGTTGCCCGATGGATTAATATTCAATCCCAACTCGCGCGCTTTCACATCCATTGACCGATGAATCGCAGGCACGAACGGCGCAAGTCCCAAATCTTTTGGATTTAGATTTAACAGAATATGGTGCATGGTGGAATTGCCAACCAACACTATTTCTAAAATTTCTTCTATCCTTATGTCATTGCGAGGGCGTTCTTTGCCCGAAGCAATCTCCGCGCCAATAGGAGACTGCTTCGTTCCTCGCAATGACGTATTCGCGGACTTTACCGCTTGCTTCAACAACTTGTTCAGCGTATCAATAATCGCCTTGTGCAATTTCTCCAAGCCGTCTTTATACTCGATGGCGTATTGAATGCGCGACATCACATCTTCGCCATACACAATTTGCGGATTCATTTCAGATTCCGCCGCGAGCAGCTCGCCCGTGCGGAGGTTGCATAAATACAACGCGACCGTCGTCGAGCCAATATCTACCGCCGCGCCGTAACTGTCTTCCACGTAGCCCGCCTGAACGTCAATCACTTCTTTATCCTGCCAAACAGAAACGGTCACATTCCATTTTGCTTCGCGCAGCGTGGACGATAATTTTCGCAGACATTGATAATCAACGGTCAAATCGTACCAGCGCGGAAGTTTTTCATCCGCGCCGCGCACCAGCGCCATGGAGGTTTCGAGTCCTTTGGCGAGGCGTTCCCAATCTGCGATGGGACGTTCCAAATTGGGCGGAGTCATGGCAACGAGATATTTTCTTATCGCAGGCTTGACTTCAATCACACGGTTACTCGCGCTCTTGCGGACAATTTGTTTATTGCCGCGACTTTCTTCAGGCACATTGATTAACACATCGCCGCGAATTTTGCATTGACATGAGAGCCGCACCTGACCCACTTCCCAGCCTTTGTCTTTTAACAGTTTCGGTCTGCGCGCAAAGTAAGCGGCTTCTTCATTGGT
>JAVHOY010000090.1:0-3994 GCA_036170295.1 bacterium | reverse complement strand
CTGACTCCATCGGCAAAAGTTCCCCATTGATTCAAAACTTTTCCCGTTATATCAAAATGCACCACGCGATGATTGCGCG
Source organism: bacterium (assembly GCA_036170295.1). Classification (GTDB taxonomy): domain Bacteria; phylum Chloroflexota; class Anaerolineae; order Anaerolineales; family Villigracilaceae; genus Villigracilis. Next base: position 3,915 of record JAVHOY010000090.1, on the reverse strand, counting down.
AATCGGCGACGTATATTGAGCCGTCTTTTGCAAAAGCGAGCGAGCGCGGCGCGTTGAGATTTAATCCCTTTGCCGAATCAAATATCAAATCGGCGGAGAGCGGAATATATTTTCCTTCGGTCGGGTCTTTTGCTGCGACGACGGCGGCGGGCGCTACGCCGTAGTTCCACATTTGTTTGACCACATCTTGCCGAATGTATAAGCGCATCTTATCCGCCGGACTCCATGTGGTCAGCGTGAGGTCGGGACGATTTTTGGCGGCGGCGTATTTTGTGTAATCGCGGCTCCACCAAATATCAAAGAGTCCCGCGCGAATTTGCGGATTTGTGAATCCTTCGCAGAAGCGCGAATAATCTTTGGATTTGTTTAATTTGAATACGCTGAAAATTCCGCTGCACGCGTAATCATCCGCGAAGGGTTGCGTCGCGTCGCGGTCGCTGACGAGACCGAAATAATCTTGCATGGGCCACCACATGCGGATGTAATCCATGCGATAAAAACCCGGTCCCAACGCGGCTTCTATTTTGTCAAAATTTTTCTCGTCCACAATGACGATGGACGAATCGCGCAGCGCGCGCGTGGGTTGATCGAACGAGCGCTGGTTGGTGTAATCGCGCAGATACCAAACGAAGGGCCATGAAACGCCGGTGTCGGGCGCGCTCGCGTCGTACGCAATGGCGACGCCCATTCCGCCGGTGGTGCGCTGTGAAATTTCTTCCGCTTGCGCCATCACTTCTTTAATTCCCGTCGCGCCGTGCGCATACACCAGAAATTCAGTCGCTTGATCGTATGTGATGTAGGATGCCCGAAACGATGCGCGGACGGTGAGAATGGCGAGGAAGCCAAAGACGATCAAAACGAAAACATGCCTGATCTCTTTGAACGTCCATTCGCGGAAAAGGTAAACGAGTCCCGCCGCGCTTAAGACGGCAATGACTGTTGGAAGTAAAAACGCGCTGGTGGCTTGTAATTGCGCGAGGTCTTTTCCTTGAAACGGCGGAGTTGTTCCTGTTAATGAAATAACCATTCCCGCCACGCTGACGAGAAAGACCGCAAGCGCCGCGAGCGTCAATGGGAAGCGCTGTTCTTTTAATTTTTCCCAATCGGTTGAGTCAATGAGATAACCTAACGCCCAGCCCGTGATTAGGATCATCGGCAACGTCATGTGATAAGTGAGCCACGGCATTCTTTCGCCTGCCGCAGAGAACGCGACCACGCTGATAATGCTCCACCATGCGAGCAGGCTGAATGTATTGGAGAAATTGCTCTCTTCGATATTGACTTCTTCCGCTTCGATTAGGCTGATAACTTCTTCGTCAAAATTTTCGCTTGAGTCGAGCGCTTCGATTTTTGGCGTGGGTTTTCTACGCAAGCCGATCATCAACGCGAGGAAAAATCCCAGCGCGGGTAAAAATTCATAAACGGGAATTTGCACGAGGATGTAGTAATACCACGGTTGACTGCCGCGCTCCACGCCTTGCTGCGCCAGCCAATATCCCAGCGAGCCAATTGTGCCTGTGAAGAATCCGTCGCTGTTGGTGAAGACGGTGGTGTATAAGATAGTAAATGGAATCCAAAAAACGAGCGCGACTTGCCACCATTTATTTTTATTCCAAAGCAAGCCGACGATGGCGGAGATGGCGAACATCACGATTAGGAATCCGGCAATGATGGCGATTCCGCGCATGTCGGCGCTGAGCGCTTGCACTTCGGGCGCGGTGGTGGGGATGGCGACTTTCAAATATTTTTCAAGAAATTTAATTGGGAAGGGCGTAAGCATGGGCAGCGCGAGCGTGCCGAAGACCATCAGCAACTCAAACGAGCGTTCGTTGCGGAGACGTTCCCATGTGTAGCCGCGAATTAAAAATACGGCGGCGACGATGACGGCAATCAGCGCGATCAAGCCAATGATCGCAACGGGTGAAACAGAATCAGCGGCGGGGGCGGGGATCGGCGCGTTTATGGCGGTAGGATCGCTCGGCGCGGCAGTTTCAAGCGCGGTGGTTGTCTTCGCATCGCGGGTAACCATCCAATAACTGCCGGCGGATGCGGCGAGCAGAATTGCAATTCCCAAAGAGATGACGAAGGCGCGGAAATCTTTCTCGGCGTTTTTCCACGGGCTGCGCGTGACTTGCGCGATGAAGTAAATAGCGAGGAAGATCAGCGCTTCGGCTGTGTAAATGAACGCGGTTTCTTTGGATGCGAAGTGCAGCGCGAGCGCGGCGGCGACGATGATTAAATATTTTTTGCCGCCGCTTTCAAGATGCCGCAACATAGCGTACAACATGACAATGCCCGAAAAGCCAACATAGGATTCGTTGCGGACGTAACGCCCGTAGAAGAGCATATACGGCGAAATGACTAAAAGCGCGCCCGCGATGATGGCGCCCCATTTGCCGAGATAACGCCGCCAATACCAAACCATGCCCACAGTGGCGACGCTGAAAAGCGCGGATGGAATGCGCGCGGTGAAATCAGTTGCGCCAAAAAGGAAATAGGTTAGCGCGATGATGTGAAATTGAAAGGGTCCGTGCATCATCGGCGAGTGCTGATAGCCGCGTCCTTGATAGAGCAGCCACGAGAAGTAAGTATGTAAACTTTCATCGTGACTCATCACGCGGATGCCAAGGTTGTAAAAGCGCGTAACGAGCGCCGCCAAAATGACGATGACAAAGAGCGCGAGTTCGTTTGTAAATTTGGGGAGTGCCGGGTGGATGGGGCGTTCGAGCCAATTCTGTTTTTGTTCCATTGAGTTTTTCACCGTGTCAAGTAATTAGAGATTGGTAATTAGGTAATTGGGTAAATTTGCATGACTATACTTTATTTCAATCTATTTTCGCAAGCGGAACGTTGAAACGTTTCAACGTTGGCTTTCTCCCGCCAATTGCCCGCAGCCCGCGTGAATATCCACTCCGCGACGCATACGAATGGTGCAGGGGATTCCGCCGGCTTCGAGCGTTTCTTTGAACAGCAGCGCTCTTTCTTTGGTGGCGCCTTGACCTTCAAAATTTGCGGTGGGGTTGAGCGGTATCGCGTTGACGTGGCACATTAATCCGCGCAGCAATGAGGCGAGTTTTCTGGCGACTTCGGGCGTGTCGTTGACTCCGTAAATCAGCGCCCATTCAAAGGTGACGCGGCGACTGGTTTGCGTGACGTAATATTGGCAGGCTTCGAGAATATCCGCGATTTTGTAGCGTTTGTTAATCGGCATCATCTCGACACGGGATTTATCGTCAACTGCGTGTAATGAGATGGCGAGGTTGACCTGCCGCTTTTCATCGGCGAAGCGTTTGATTTGCGGGACGAGTCCGACTGTGGAGATGGTAAATCTCCGCGCGCCGAAGTTGTATCCATCCGCGTCGTTGAGCGTGTCAATGGCAGACATAGTATTTTCATAATTATGGAACGGTTCGCCCATGCCCATAAAGACAATGTTTGTCGCGACAAGATTTTCTTCTTTGAGCGCGCGCGCGTAATACATCGCTTGCGCGACAATCTCGCCGCTGGTCAGGTGACGGCTAAATCCCATTTGACCAGTGGCGCAGAAGACGCACCCCATGGCGCAGCCCGCCTGCGTGGAGATGCAAAGCGTCCGCCGATCTCTGCCAAGATTTGTGGCTGAGTCATAGCGCATGAGCACGGATTCGATCAAGCGACCGTCATGCAATTCAAAGAGCGTTTTGCGCGTTTGCTTATCCGACGAATCTAAAAATAGTTTTACTTTGAGCGGCGCGAAGTTTAATCGCTCGGTTAATTTCTCGCGCAATGATTTTGATAAATTGGTGAATTCATCCGGCGAGTTATACAGATGTTGATATAGTCCCTGCCAAATTTGTTTTGCGCGGTAGGCGGGCTCGTCCCATTGCTGGAGCAGGTTGGTTAGGGTGGGGAGGTCGAGGTCGTAGATGAGCATGG
>JAVHOY010000089.1:1741-3996 GCA_036170295.1 bacterium | reverse complement strand
TTTCAGCCATCGTCAAATGTCACAGATACTTAGTGATGATATTCACAGTATCTATGTTGAAAACAGAAACCTTTTATTTTTTATTTGGCAATCTTGAGAGAATGGAATGATCGCGTTTTTGCTGCGGAGCCGCTACGCCTCCGCCCGCGCGCATACTTTCAAGCTCGGCGCTGAACTTCATCCAATCATCCACCAGCACAATGAGTTGCGGAGTTTTATCTTTGAAGAACAGCGGCGAGAGGAAAAATTTCAACGTAGATTGCGGCATGGGGTGTCCGGTCAATTCGATCGCAATGGCGGTCATGCTTGCAATCGGCTGGATAATTTCAGCTTGAGCGCTTGAAACGCTTTTGGGCGGGAACAACGATCCCATATTTGCGGAGGTTGTGCGCCGAATTCTTTTGTATGAAATATTGAGTCGCAACAGCGGCGTCGCCAAATGCAGATGATTTGCAAACAGCTGAACATATCCGCTTTTGCGAATGAGCAACATGATGACGCTCAAGAAAATGCAGAGCGCGCCGATGCTCGCCGAAGCCAGCCAGCGCCACTCTTCGTCAAATCCCCAACTGTACACAGCCCAAGCCAGACCGAGCAAAGCGAGTCCAAGTCCAAATATCCACGGTCGCCAACGATCCATCATGCGAGTATAGATAACGAGAGGATAACGCTTTCCGCCTTTTGCCATGATTATTTTCGCTCTTCGGAAGAATTTAGTTGCGCGCTGAGTTTGCCGATGGCTTGCGTGAGATGCTCGCCGCCCAAACTAAAGGTAATGTCGCCGCGCGTTTTTTCGATGATGCTGCGCGCAAGATCGGTTTGGCGACGCAGTCCGTTGGTGATTGCATCGGGATAATCCATAGCGACCAATACGGAATAAATTTCATCCATATAACCCAGCAGGCGCTCGGCTTCGGGCGAATATCCGTGACGGAGAATGTCGAGGATGCGGCGGCGCAACTCTCCGACGACTTCCGCCAACCCATTGAGATACGTCGCGGGTTCAACCATCAATTCGGCGGGAGTGTGAAGCGCTTCGTTGCGTATCAAAGCGCAAGTGACGTTCGCTTCCACAAATTCTTTCAGCGCGTCTTGAGTGTATCCCGCGTAAAAAAGATCGGGAAAAGCCGCAAGCGAATCGCGTAATGTTTTGGCAAGTTGACTCGCTTCCTGCAAATGCGCGTTCATTACGTCGGCTTCGTCGCGGTGAACGGCGCGGATGGCAAGCGAGCAGGCGCGCGTAAGCTGACGAGCCTGCGTCAGAGCCTGATCGCGGGCGGATGTGCGCGCATCGAAAATCTTTCGGATGCTGTCGGCAATCTGTTCAAGTTTGCGCATGATTACGATTCTTTCGGCGGTTCAGGCGGCTGTTGAAAGGGACGGAAGAGATTTTCGGCGAGTGTGTTATTGACGGGCAGATTGATCTCGCCGAAGGCGGCTTCGTAACGCGCGATATTTTCAGTCAGCGCTCTGACTAATAGTTTTGCGCTGAGCGGAGTCATCACAATGCGCGCGCGAATTTTTGCGCGAGGTTCGCCGGGAAGCAGATGCGCGAAATCAAGAACGATGTCGGCGGGCGAATGAGCGATACGCGCAAGATTAGCGTAGACGAGTTCAAGATCGGCGGGCAGTTCAAGCATAGGTCCTGTTGGTTTGGGAGAAATTGGAGGCGTAGTCATGAGGCGATCCAAAATACAAACAGGTCTAACCAATCTTGCGATCCGTTAGACCTGTTGCGTTACAAATTAAAAGGGAATGTCGTCTTCGGGCGGGACTTCGGCGATTTCTGAATTGTTGCCGCTTGCGGCATGAGGCGCGCCTTCGCCAGTTTCGCCGCGCGAGGAAAGGAATCGGACGGTTACCGCAGTAATCTCAAACGAAGAGGCAGCGGAACCATCTTGCTTTGTCCAAATGCGCGGACCGCCTGTGGCTTTATCAGGAGTCAAACGTCCTTCAACAAGAACTTTAGAGCCTTTTTTAACATACTGATTGCAGGCTTCCGCCGTTTTTCCCCATGCAGAGACGCGAAACCAAATCGTTTCGTTCACTTGCTCGCCATTGCCAGCAGTATATTTGCGACTGGTCGCGACTGAAAAGGAAGTGACAGCTTGCCCTGATGGCGTATAGCGCATCTCAGGGTCTTTGCCTACATTGCCTGCAACGATAATTGTATGAAACATGGGATTTTCTCCTTGGGGTTAAGGTACCCGCCGTATTTCGGCGGGGAAAATAGACAAGTCGTATTTTACTCTAAC
>JAVHOY010000089.1:0-1641 GCA_036170295.1 bacterium | reverse complement strand
AAGGTACCCGCCGTATTTCGGCGGGGAAAATAGACAAGTCGTATTTTACTCTAACAATGAAAATGCGGATAATACAATTTTTGCAAAGTCAAAAAAAACTTAACGCGAATTACGCAAATTTTTAAATAATTTTCGCGCAAATTAATTCGCCGACGTTGCGCGATTAAAAGATTTTCACCACAGAGATCACGGAGTCCACAGAGGTTTAAAAATGTTTTTCTCCGTGATCTCTGTGTTCTCTGTGGTAAAACTGCGCAACATGAGTTAATTCAATTGGCGCATTTTGCGTTAAGCCTCGTTCTTAACACGGTATAATATTTTCACATCTTACAACCCGATAACCGCATGAAAAATTATTTTCGCACAGCGCTTAATTTCTGGCTTGTTCTCACCTTCCTCGTCGGCGCCGACCTTGCCGCCATTTCCCTTCGCAACGGCGCGGCGGGACTTAACCTCTTCATTCAGGAATGGCCCCTATCCAATTTGATCGTCACGTTGGAAGCGACCGCCTACACATGGATTTGCGTTGGGGTCATTCTTTATCTGCTTGCCAACAAAAAAATAAACGCGGATAACGCCTTCATGGTCGCGGGATTTTTTCTGATTATCCTGCTTTACTTGAACGTCTTGCGCGAGCGATTCCGCTACGGCGATTATGCGTATTATCTCGAAGCCGCAACCGCTTTATTCAACAACCAAACGCTGCCCGATACTTATTTATATCTGCCGCTTTGGGCGACGATTTTACAGTTCACCGTCCCGCTTGGCGATCAAGGCATGTTGGCAATTTTGTGGACAGTCAACATCATCGCGCTGGGATTTTTCTACATCTTGCTCGCGCGCGTCCTTGAACGATACGGATTCTCAAATCGCTTCGCAGTCGTCGTGACCGTTATTTTTATGCTGGTCAACACGCCGCTACATCGAACGCTCGGATATGTGCAAGTGAATTTGATAGTCATGGCGTTGGTTATGTACAGCCTGTTGGCATTTCCAAAAAATATTTTTCTTTCCGCGTTGACTCTTGCGCTTGCCGTCCATTTGAAGACGTCGCCCGCCGCGCTCGTGCTTGCCTTTTTGCTGGAACGCAACTGGAAATGGATATTCTGGTTTGCGTTGACCTTCATCCTCATCGCGCTGATTCCCGTCGCGCTCGAAGGCATACATCCCTACTTTGATTACATCGCCAACATCGGTATTCTCACGCGCATCACAGACACAAACTTCCACGACTCTTCTTTTGATTCTTTCTTCCGCTTCCTTGACCCATTCTTTGGGATAAAAATTGAAACGACGCGCCTCATCGCGATGGCAGCCAAAGCCGCGCTGGGATTTTTTACAATCTATATCATGGCGCAAAACGTCCGCAATCACACTTTCGTAAACAGCAAAGCGGAAAACAAAAATTTACTCAACGCCATTCCATCGCTGTTCGTCCTCATGACTCTCGCCTCGCCCATCGTTTGGGATCATCACGGCATGTTCGTCGCGTTATCGTTTTTGCTCCTGCTCAAATGTATCGAATCGCCCGCGCTATGGATTTGGTTTGGCTTCGCTTACATTCAAGAATTCATCATGCCGTCGTTTGATTTCTTCCCCTGGTCGTATGGTCGCCTCATCGCGCCGCTGATTATTTTATGG
>JAVHOY010000088.1:0-4023 GCA_036170295.1 bacterium | reverse complement strand
TTATCCCTTTTTCAGTCGCGCCAAATCTGAATCCACCATCATGGCGACAAGTTCTTTGAAAGTCACCGACGGCTTCCATTTCAAAACATTGCGCGCTTTGGCTGGGTCTGAGATGAGCAAATCCACTTCGGCGGGACGATAGAATTTCTCATCCTGCACGACGTATTGTTTGTAATCCAAATCGGCGCGAGAAAATGCAATCTCGCAAAACTCGCGGACGGAATGAGTCTCGCCGGTGCCGATGACGTAATTATCGGGATGGTCTTGTTGCAACATCAACCACATGGCTTGGACATAATCGCCGGCGAAGCCCCAGTCGCGCTGGGATTCGAGGTTGCCCAAATGCAAGTCTTTTGCCATTCCCAATTTGATGCGCGCCACAGCGTCTGTGATTTTGCGCGTGACAAATTCCAATCCGCGACGCGGACTTTCGTGGTTGAATAAAATTCCCGAAGCGGCAAAAATATCAAACGACTCGCGGTAGTTGACGGTAATCCAATGTCCGTATACTTTCGCCACGCCATACGGGCTGCGCGGATAGAACGGCGTGGATTCCTTTTGCGGAACTTCCATCACTTTGCCAAACATTTCGCTGGACGACGCTTGATAAAAACGGATTTTCGGATTCACAAAGCGAATCGCTTCAAGCAGGCGCGTCACGCCGATGGCGGTCACGTCGCCGGTCAGCGCGGGTTGATTCCACGAAGTCGGCACAAAAGATTGCGCGGCGAGATTGTAAACTTCGCTGGGTTTATATTCCTCAAGAAACGCGAGCAAAGAACCTTGATCTTGCAAGTCGCCTTGTACGACCGTCATGTCGTTCAAAATATGTTCGATGCGTTCGGTATTTATGGTGCTGGATCGGCGCGCAACGCCAATCACTTTGTAACCTTTTTTCAACAACAACTCGGCAAGATACGAACCATCCTGGCCGGTAATTCCAGTAATGAGAGCAGTGGGCATGTTAACTCCTTGTTCAAAATTCAGTTGCTGAATTATACACTATGTCTTTTATCGCGCCGAATTCAATGATCCATGTTTTTTTGGATTGTCATTAATTTGACGCGAGTATAATCAGCGTCTATGACTGAACGAGATATGCACAAAGCCGCCTTGCGCGGCGAACCTTCTTATGTTTGGCGCGCAGGTCAACAGCGCCGATTGGATATGATCGCGCATTTCGCTGGCGACCGCATTCGCGGACTTGCGCTGGAAAACGGTTGCGGCGTTGGGATGTATGTCGCCAAGTTGCAGGAACTCGGCGCGCGCGTGATTGGTTTGGAATATGACTTTGACCGCGCGCGCGAAGCGCGGCTTTACTCCGAGTTGATCTTCAACGCCGCAGGAGAATTTGTTCCGCTGCCTTCCGCGACCTTTGATTTGATTCTCAGCCATGAAGTCATCGAACACGTCGCAGACGACCGCGCCGCGATCCGCGAAATGATTCGGCTGCTCAAAGTCGGCGGGCGCGCGGTGATCTTTTGCCCCAATCGCGGCTATCCTTATGAAACGCATGGAATTTTTTGGCGCGGAAAATATTATTTTGGCAACAAATTATTCGTGAATTATTTGCCGCGCGCGTTGCGAAACAAACTTGCGCCGCATGTGCGCGTCTATTCCACAAGCGATCTACAAAAATTATTCGACGGCTTGCCGGTGAAATTCATTGAACGCGCAATCATCTTCGGCGCATACGACAATATCATCGCAAGGTTTGGCGCGTTGGGAAAAATTCTGCGGCTGATTTTGCAGTTTCTTGAATCCACGCCGCTGAAGAGTTTTGGGCTTTCACATTTTTGGGTGGTTGAAAAAATATAAAATTAAACCCAATGTGCGACTCTTTTCCCAAAACCATTATTAGGACGCAGAAGAACGCTGATTTTCGCTGATTTAAAAGAATTTATCTGCGTTTTTCTGCGTTCATCAGCGTCCAATAAGAAGGTTTTAGGTGTTGCACATTAGGTAAAATTAAATCTCCGAGTTCTTCAGAAACTCGGAGATTTAATAAATTTAACCGTTGAATTCTTTGGTCAATCCGCGCCAGAAATCATCTTTTTCTTTCGGCGCAAACGGAGTGTATAACGTCAGCCGATCCGCGATTCCGTCAAAGCGCGCTTTCAAATCTTTTGCCAAATTTTCGGGCGTAGTCATCACACAAAACTCATTCAGCATTTCGTCGCTGATGAGCATGGGCATCTCCGCCCATTCGCCTTTGGCGGCAAAGCCTGAAAGTTGTTGAGCGATTTCGCTCCAGCCGTACAAATCCATCACCGCATGATACGAAGGCGTGGAAGCATAAAACGCGACCTGCATCCGCGCGAAAGATTCTTCTTCGGGCGAGGTCGCAACAAACGCGGTCATCGAGACTTTCACATCCTGCATTTTGCGATTTGCTTTTTTCGCGCCTTCTTCAATTGCGGGCAGCATCGCTTCTCTCATGTAGCGCGGAGTGTTGAATGGATGCGCGTGAAATCCGTCGCACAATTCGCCGGCGAGTTTTGCCAGCCCGGTGTTTACGCCCGCGATATAAATTGGGATGTTCGGATGTTCAATTGCGCCGGGATTAAAGAATGGCGACATCAACGTCGCTTTGTAATACTCGCCGCGAAAATTTAACTTCGCGCCATTCTGCCAGCAATCCCAAAATGCGCGGACGACTTGAATCTGTTCGCGCAACTTTCCCGTCACCGATTCGGGCCAAGGCATTCCAAATCTGCGCTCGATGTGCGCCTTGACTTGCGTGCCAAGTCCGAGAATAAACCGCCCGCCCGATTGCGCGGACAAATCCCACGCGAGGTACGCCAAATCGGCGGGCGAGCGCGCAAACGAAACGGCAATGGCTGTGCCAAATTTCATCGTGGACGAATGTTCCGCGATTAATGGACAGGGCAAAAATGGATTGTGTTGAGTCTCTTGAGTCCAAAGCGCGTCAAATCCAATTTCTTGCGCGGCGCTTGCGATGGCGGGAATTTCTTTTAAAGTTACAAGAGGAAGAGCTGCGTCGAGTTTCATTTTATCCTTCCAGCAAATATGCCATGATCCAATTTGTGGTCGCGTTCAGCCCGTCGAGATGAGCGCGTTCGTAATTGTGCGAAGCGTCAATGCCCGGACCGATCAGCGCCAACGCGGCGTCGCCGCCCGCGCGCCAAAATGCTTCGCCGTCTGAGCCGTAAAACGGATACACATCGGTCGCATACGGAATATTATATTTCTCAGCCAGCGCGCGCATTTTTTTATTCAAGCCTTCGTGATACACGCCGCCGCTGTCTTTGATGCACAGCGTCGCGTGAAATTCATCCGACTGCTGACCTTTGCCGACCACCGCCATATCCACAGAAATTAATTCGGCAACGTCCGTTGGGATTCCCGCCGCCGCGCCGTGACCGACTTCTTCATAATTGCTGATGAGAAAATATGCGGTTCGAGTTGGGTTTTGATTTGAATCCGCCAACGCTTTGATCGCCGCGACGATATTTGCGACGCACGCTTTATCGTCAAGAAAGCGCGAGCGGATAAATCCATTGGTCGTTTCCACGCGCGGATCAAACGCGACGCAATCGCCGATGTTAATTCCCAGCGCGCGCGTCTCCGCAGCGGATGTTGTGCGCGCATCCAGCCGAACTTCCATGTGAGCGTCGTCGCGCGGAGTTTCGCTGCCCGCATTGTAAATATGCCCTGAAGCCGTGTCAATCAACACCGCGCCGCGAATCTTTTCGCCTGCGGATGTGAACACCCAAACGCCTTCAGTTTCGACGCTGTTCCATTGAATGCCGCCGACGCGACTCAACTTCAGCCGTCCATCCGCTTTGATTTCTTTGACCACCGCGCCGAGCGTATCCGCATGAGCGGTGAGCGCAACGGGCGGCAAATTTGATTCGACTTCCCACTTTGCAATCAACGCGCCTTTGCGCGTGCGCGAGAGTTGAAGTTGTTTATATTTGGAAAGTTCTTTTTCCACAAACGCAAGCGCCGCTTCTGAAAAACCGGTCGGCGAGGGGACGTTGAGCAGGTCAACGAGAAATT
>JAVHOY010000087.1:1916-4063 GCA_036170295.1 bacterium | reverse complement strand
GTTGACCGCAGCGGCGCGCCTGCATTTCTCGACCAAAATGAAACCATCGCCTTTCGCCGCGCCGAAGGAAAATATGTAACTCCGAATCGCGTCTACGCAAAAGTTCGCGTCATTGCGCCGGGGTTAGTCGCGGAAGTGCAACTCATCAACATTGAAGGCGAACAATGGGAAACAAATCTATTTAGCGGCGAATGGCAAATATCCGACACGCGCTACACCTTCAACCCAGCGCGGCTTTTCGATCCCAACAGCGGAATCCCATTTATCCTTGCGAATCATCTCAGCGATTTGTCTTTGCTCGGCATGGAAGAAATTCCCGAAGTTCCCGGAAAAAAATTGTACGCCATCGAAGCCAACATGCAAGGCGAATATGCCAGCGAGATGACTTACGGCATGATTGACAAAGATCCGCTCAATGTGAAAGTATGGATAGAGCCAAATACATTTGATGTGTACCGCATTGTTTTGGTAGACCCCATGAACGCGGGAGAAACAGAAGCCACGACATGGCAAATTGATTTTTGGAATTTCGACAAAACTTTTGATATTCAAAAACCCATCTTGAAAACTAAATGACATGACTGAATCCAAAAAAACGCGGACTGGAATTTTATTGGCGCTGATCGCGATTCCAATTTTTATCGGCGCGCTCGATCTCACCGTCGTCTCTGCGGTGTTGCCGCATGTCATTTTAGATTTGGAGATTCCACTGCAAACCGGCTTGGACGACGCGGCGTGGATTGTCACCGGCTACTTGCTGGCGTACACCATCTCCATGACCTTCATGGGGCGCTTATCAGACTTATACGGTCGCCGCCGCGTTTATTTGATTGCGCTCGGCGTCTTCGCATTTGGCTCGTATCTCGTCGCCGTCGCCGATACCTTCCCCACGCAACTCGCGCTGCGAATCGCATATCAATTTACGTCGGGCAGATTGGACGTATCTTACATCACGCTTTACGCGCTGATCGCGGCGCGGATGATTCAAGCGTTTGGCGCTGGCACAATGGTTCCCGTCGGCATGGCGCTCGTCGGCGATATTTTTCCCGAAGGCAAACGCGCGCAACCGCTGGGCATGATCGCCGCAGTGGATATGGCGGGCTGGGTCGTCGGTCATCTCTACGGCGGAATCGTCGTGCGCTTTTTTGCATGGCGGATCATCTTTTGGCTCAACCTGCCGATTTGTTTAATCGCGTTTTTGCTGATCTGGTATTTGATGCGCAATGCGCCGCAGGAGCGCAGCGCGGGCGGCATGGATTGGCTCGGCGCGGCGCTGATTTCAATCGCGCTGACTTTGCTCAACATTGGGCTGAGCGGCAATTCCGAAAGCGAATCCGCATCGGGCTTGCCGCAATACGCGCTACCCGTAATCTTCGCGGCGTTTTTCTTTTTGATTTTATTTTTATGGCGACAAAGAAAAACGCGCTACCCATTGCTGGATTTATCTTTATTCAAACGGCAGAATTATCCCGCCGCAAGTTTGGCAAATTTTCTCATCGGCTTTAGTTTGTTTGTCGCCATCGCCAATGTGCCGCTGTTTATCAATTCGCTCGTTGCCACAAATTTGGAGCAAGGCGCATGGGACAGCGGCTGGATGCTTTCGGCGCTGACGATTCCATTGGCGTTGGCTTCCGTACCCGGCGGATGGCTCTCTGAAAAATTTGGCTATCGCGCGCCCGCCGCGTTTGGATTAATCCTCGCGATCTTCGGATTTTCATTGATGAAAAATTGGGTGATCGGCACATCGTATTTCACAATGGCTTCGCACCTCGTTTTATGCGGAGTTGGAATCGGGCTGACCATGTCGCCCATCGCAACGGCGGTCGTGAACGCGGCGCCGCCCGATCAGCGCGGAGTCAGTTCCGCGTTGGTGATTATCTTCCGCTTGATGGGCATGACCGTGGGCGTATCCAGCATCACAACGTATGGGTTATTGCGCGCGAACGCATTGAGCGAGGCAGCGCTCTCCGCCGCGCCGAGTTTGAACGAAACGATTCGCGTGGGCATGGAGGTGACACAACAAGTGATTAGCGAAACTTTTATGATTGCGGGGGGCGTCGCCGCTTTGGCGCTGATACCGACGTTGTTCTTGAAATCTGACAGTCAAACAAAAGAGGTGAAAAATGAACATGACTACGAATGAACCG
>JAVHOY010000087.1:0-1816 GCA_036170295.1 bacterium | reverse complement strand
CAACAAGCCGAAGCGCCGCAGCCGATAGAAAAAAAATCAAACAAGAAACTTTGGTACATCGGCTGCGGATGTTTGATTTTGCTCGCCATTTGCGCGGTGATTGGAGCGGGCGTCTTCGGCTATATGTATTTCTTCAACGGCGGCGACCCAATCGCGGCAGTCGTTCCAAACGACGCGGCGGTTTACGCAAAGGTTGATTTCCTACAATCGCAGTCCGCGCAGTTCAACGACATCGTCTCAATCGCGCAAGGAATTTCCGGCGCAAAGAAACAGCCGCTGATAGACGCAATGGATGAGGCGATGCAAAACGAATTGAATATGTCTTTCAAAACCGAAGTCGTGCCGTGGATGGGTCAGCATGGCGGCTTTGTAATCGCCAGCGGCGATTTCAAAAACAACGACGTGAAAGCCATGTTCATCATGGAAAGCCGCGATTACAAACTGACCGATCAATTCCTCTCAAAATTCATTGTCGCATTGGAAGACAAACGCGGCGTCAAATTTGAGACGAAGAAAGTCGGCGGCGTTACGCTTTACGTTTACAAAGGAAGCAACCCGACGGACAGCCTGACGATTGCGCGCTCTGGAAAATTTGTTTACCTTGCCAATTCAGAAGACGACGTGATGAAGTCCATCAATCTTAAATCAGGCGACTCGCTTGCAAAGTCAAGCAAGTATAAAGACGCGATGGCGGCGCTTCCAAAAAATAGCATGTCGTCCGTTTATGTTAATGGAAATATGATTTCCGATTATTTATCCAGCCTCACAAACGGAATCGGCGCGCCTTCGGCAAGTCAATTTGCCGACAGCAGCATCAGCGCGCTCGCGCTCGGCGCGTCGCTTGAAAAAGCGGGATTGCGTCTTGACGTCGCCAGCGTTTACGACTCAGCCAAACTCAACGCTTTCCAAAAAGAATCTCTGAAAGCAAAAAATCTAAATCCCAAAGCGGATAAGTTAGTTCCCGAAAATACATTCCTCTTTTTAGATATTACCAGCACGCAAAGCCCCGCGAGTTTTGTCCAAAAAGACAATCCCATGTACACCAAAGATATGCAGGATGCGCTTGCTCTCTTTGAAAAACAATACGGAGTCAGCGTTACAAAACTGCTTGAACTGCTCAGCGGAGAATTTGCTGTCGCGATTGGTCCATCCAACGACGGCGTCTTCGTCGCGACCAGTCAAGTTAAATTGGGCGCGACGATATTCGCCGCAACAAAAGACGAAGCGGGCGCAAACGCTTGGCTCAACGGCGCGAAAGACGTTTTGGCGCAACAAGGCGGAATGCAACTCGACATAAGCGCCGCCGATATAAGCGGATATAAATTGCAAAAAGTAACCACGCAAGGATTAGAAGGTCAACTCCTTTTCTATGGCGCGGATAAAGGCTATATGATTTTAGGAACCAGCCAAGATATTTTGGAAGGCGGACTCGGCGGGAAGAATACGCTGGCAGATAACGCCGCTTACCAAAATACATGGAAAGCCTTCCCATCTGGCAGCATTCCTTATATGTATCTAAACATAACAAGCATCATTGATTTTTATAAAAGCGCCGCCAGCGCTAATTTAGGCGCCGCAGAAGCGGACATGAAAAGAATCCCCATCATCGCCGCCGCGATAAATAATAACGGCGGATATGTTCGCAGCGCAACCGTGATATTGTTTGTCAAATAAAAAAACATTCCGTAGGGGCGCATCGCGATGCGCCCCTACAATGCAATGCCATACGGTAAAATCGCCTTCATGTCTTTCTACAAAAAAATATTTACAGCCATCCTCGTCGTCGCGTTGACTGCGGCTTGCGCGCCCGCCGCAT
>JAVHOY010000086.1:0-4073 GCA_036170295.1 bacterium | reverse complement strand
GGTTGCGCGACCGATTCCGCCTGCCGCGCCGGTGATGAGAATTGTTTTTGTCATAGATTCCTTTTGCGATTCGTAATTTACGAATTACGCAAAGCAGCAAGCCCGCTGCTGTCAATTTCTAAACCGTCGAGCAAGTTCTTAATCGTGTTCCAATGAATCCGTTCCCATGCGGTGGGGCTGGAGTTGGAGTTGTGCGGCGCGAGCATGACGTTATCCATTTTGAGCAGCGGACTATTTTTAGGCAACGGCTCAAACTCAAAAACGTCTAGCGCGGCGCCTGCGATTTTTTTATTTTGCAGCGCGGAAATTAAATCCGCTTCGCAAACGACAGGTCCGCGCGCGGTGTTGATCAGAACCGCGTTAGGTTTCATCCGCGCAAGCGTATCCGCGTTGATGAGGTGATGAGAGGTGGAATTAAGATCACAATTAACGGAAACAAAATCAGAATTCAATAATAGAGATTCGAGATTCGTCATTTCGATTCCCGATTCGCTGACGAATACATGATCCACTTCGATAATATCCGCGCCGTAAACTTTCATGCCGAAGGCGCGCGCGCGGCGAGTGACGGCTTTGCCGATATTGCCAATGCCGATTACGCCAAGAGCGCTTTCGCTTAATGTTTTGCCGGGAAGTTTTTTCCACTCGCCGCGCTTCATCGCCGCGTCCATCCACGGTCCGCGCCGCGCAAAGGCGAGCATGTAACCGAGAACCGTATCCGCAACGGCGGTGGTGAATGCGTTCGGCGTGCGCCCAAGTTTGATTCCTAAACGGGAGCAAGCGCTCGCGTCAATTGAATCGACGCCTGTCCCCCACTTTGAAATTACTTTGAGACGCGGCGCGGAAGCGTCCAAGACACGCGCAGTGTAACGGTCGTCGCCGCAGATCGCGCCGTCAAATTGTCCCGCGTATTTGAGCAGGTCGTCTTCTTCCATGCGTTCTTCCACTTCGGGAACGATCAGGTCAATTCCATATTTCGCAAAGACAGGCTTGAAGCGATCCAAAAACGGAATCATATACGGGGCGGTCATTAAAATTGTGGGCATGAGTCTCTCTTGTTTGCGGCTTGGAAATTATCGCGTAATTGTAACCCCCGATTGAAATAATCGCGCTGAAGCGCGACTATGATTTGGTTAACTTCTGTCCTTCTTTGCTGTCTCGAACGATCCAGCCTAGCGCGGCGATTCTATCGCGCAGACGATCCGATTCGGCAAAGTCTTTATTGGCGCGGACTTGTTTGCGCTGTTCGAGCAAATTCAAAATCTCGTCGGGCGGGTTTTCTTGCGAAGAAACATCATCTATCATCGTCCACACTTCGGCGCGGATTCCATTTTCAAGCGGAACGGGTTTAACGTAATTTCCCAATTCGCTTAATGAAAAACTTGCGCCCGTTGGATAAATTTCCATGCTTTTATTTTTCATCACGGTCACAGAACTAATGCCGTGAACGTCGCAGATATTTTTTTCGCAATCCATAATCACGCCTGAATGTTCATCCAACCCAACGATGATATTTTCAGGCGGCAAAAGTTTATGCCATTGCTCAAAGCGTTCCAAGCCGACGAAGCAGCGGCTGGTGTCGAGGTCAATGCCGCCTTCGGCGTTATTCCAATGCGGAACAAAAGACACGTCCATGCCAAAATCGGAAAATAGATTCAAGCCGTCTTTGACATGAACATCCTCGCCGACTTTGTAAATTTCATACACGGGCAAAACAAAAGCGCCGACAGAAATCGTCGCGGCGGAAGCGAAGACCAGCGTCGCGCCAAGTCTGTGCCGCGCGCGGATAATGTCCCATGCAAGCGTTCCGCGCAATTGACGCGCAAGATACGTCGGGCTGCCAGGTCCCATAAAAATGAGATTGGCTTGCAATAATGGCTTTAGGATTTCGGGATTATCGGGGCTGAATTCCGTGCCGAGTTTGCGCGCGGGGATAAGATCAATAACGGGTTTGTAATTTTGCAAACGGGTCTTGAGAAAATCCGCGACGCGACTCGCGACGAGGGACGCGTTTAACTCGAAGCCAGCCGGCGTTTCGAGAATCGCGATCCGCAACGGGTCAGAGGTAAATCGCGCGAGCGTCTCAAAGATTCTTCCGCCTGCAAGGGAAGTTTCGCCTGAGCCGAGAAATGCAATGCGTCCAATGGTCATGTAGTCACCAGTAAAATCAGTTGTCAGTTGTCAGTTGTCAGTTGTCAGTTGTCAGTTGTCAGTTGTCAGTTAGATGACGTTGTGAGTTTGTATATTACGTTGAGAAAGGTTTCGTTGTCGGGAATGTCCGCCATGCTTGAGCCGTAATGGACATAACGAATATTTCCTTCGAGGTCTATCACACAGTTCAACGGCATACGTCCCAACTTGAAAAGATTCACTTCCTGACGATACGTTTTTGCGACCTGATGATCGGGATCAGGCAAGCCAATGAAGGGAAGTTTTTCCTTTTCCCAATAACGTTGAAAGGAAAGTAAATTATCGGGACCGATGGCAACGACCTCCGCGCCGCGTTTTGTAAATTCAGGATAACTATCGCGCATGCGCGCCAACTGCGCGCGGCAGTAGGGTCAGGTGAAGCCGCGCAAGAACGCAAGGATAACGGGTTTGCTTCCGCGAAAAGCGGAGAGGCGAATTGGATTTCCGTTGATGTCCGCGAGTTCAAAATCGGGAGCGAGAACTCCAGAGGCAATGATGTTGAGAGACATTATTTTCCTAACTCTTTCAAAAACTCCACAACGGCGTTGACTATTTGAGTCTGCTGATCGGCGCGGGAAATGGTCGCAGCGTTGTCGCCGGGTTGCGCGCCGTAATCGCCAAACTGCGCGTGATTGCCGCCATCTATCACAACATATTTTGTGCTTGATGGAAGCAGCGCGCTGGTCTCTTTGAATTTATCCATGCCTGCCATATCGTTTGTGCCGTAGATGGATAATATTTTCAGATCGCTGTTCTTCAAAGAATCGTCGGCGGGATACGAAGCCCAAAAGATAATACCATCCAATTGAGACAAATGATCTTTCGCAAATAAAGCGGACGCGACGCCGCCGAGCGAATGTCCGCCGACGACCCAATGTTTGATCTCAGGATATTTTGCAAAGACAGATTCCGCCGCGTTGACGTCGAAGAACGCGAGGTTCAAATGGACGGACAGCAACACAACCAAATATCCTTGCGCGGCGATTTCGCGCAAAGGCGCGGCGTACGAGCGATAATCCACATGACCGCCGGGATAGAAGATAAACGCAGTTGTAGGTTGAACGTTGACAGGTTTGAAGGTTGTAAAGTTCTCAGTTGTGACAGCGACCTGTGAATCGGATTGAAGCGCGGCTAACGCTTCGGGCGCGGGTCCAAGCGGGGTTTCAGCCCAAATAACAAATCCAACAACGGTTACAACAAGCGCAGATACAAGCGCAAAGAAGATACGTTTTATTATTTTCATAGAAGCGATCTCGCCTTTTTCCAAATATCGTCGAACATTTCTTTTGTTAATTTTCCCGTCAATGTATTTTGTTGGCTGGGGTGATAAGAGCAGAGCAAAGTGAAAGGATGAATTATGAAAGATGAAGGATGAATAAAATAAGTTGCGCCATGTGAAAATTTTAGGTTGCGAAGCGCGAATACTTTGAGGACTCTGTCAAAGGCAATCAACCCTAAACAGACGATCACTTTGGGTTGAATGATTTCCAACTCGCGCTCCAAGAACGGCTGACAATTATTTAATTCTTCGGTGGACGGTTTGTTATCGGGCGGCGCGCAGCGACCTGACGCAGTAATGTACATATCCGTGAGAATGAGTCCATCGTCGCGAGAATTTGCATCAGGCTGATTTGCGAATCCAGCGCGATATAACGCGGGGAACAAAAATCCGCCCGACCCGTCGCCTGTGAATTGGCGGCCCGTGCGATTCGATCCATGCGCGCCGGGGGCAAGTCCCACCACGAGGACGCGCGCTTTTTCATCGCCAAAGCCGGGGACAGGTTTGCCCCAATATTCATGATCTTTGTATGCCTTGCGTTTGACTCGCGCAACTTCCTCGCGCCATTCCACAAGGCGCGGACATTTGCGGCATTGGATGATTT
>JAVHOY010000085.1:1970-4082 GCA_036170295.1 bacterium | reverse complement strand
GAAAAAAGAAATGGTTGACGCGCGAATCGCATTGACCGCCGAGTCTGTCAATTTTTAAGCAAGCTCTGTTTTGCTTTGGGCGTATAATGCCAAGCAAAAAAAGACGAGGTGAAATATGGCGGAACAATTCACATTTGGCGGGGAAATTGTTTGGAGACCCACCCGCGAAGATATTGAGCGCGCAAATTTAACGGCGTTCATGCGGGCGAATGGAATCAAAGATTTCGGCGAATTGATGCAAAGGTCTACTCAAGAAGTCGCGTGGTTCACCGACGCGGTTCTGAAATTTTTGGATATTCAATTTTACGAGCCGTACACAAACGTCGTTGATCTTTCGCGCGGAATTCAATTCCCAAAATGGTGCGTGGGCGGAAAGATGAACATCGTCCACAATTGCGTGGATAAATACCAGACATCAGCGATCAGCGATCAGTTGGCAGCGGTTTGGGAGGGGGAAGAAGGCGCGACGAAGTCTCTAACTTATAAAGAGCTATATAAAGAAGTCAATAAAACTGCGAACGCGCTGCGCTCTTTGGGGCTTGGCAAAGGCGACGCGATTGGATTGTATATGCCGATGACTCCAGAGATTGTGATTGCGCTATTGGCGATTGCAAAAATCGGCGGAATTATTTTGCCGCTGTTCTCAGGCTATGGCGCGGGCGCAATCGTTTCGCGGCTGCAGGATGGAAACGCCAAGGCGTTATTTGCATCCGACGGATCGTTTCGGCGCGGCAAACCCATCGAGATGAAATCTATCGCGGATGAAGCCGCGCAACAAATCTCCACTTTGAAACATATCATCGTCGTGAAACGCACGGGGCAAGATATAAAAATGAAAGCGGGCAGAGATCATTGGTGGCATGAGTTGATTGATTCTCAATCGGATATTTGCGAAACAGAAAAAACTTCCGCCGAAGACCCGTTGATGTTGATTTATACATCTGGCACAACCGGCAAGCCCAAAGGCGCGCTGCACACGCATTGCGGATTTCCCGTCAAAGCCGCGCAGGATATGGCGTTTGGCACGGATGTTCACGCGGGCGACGTGATTTATTGGATGACCGACATGGGCTGGATGATGGGACCGTGGCAAGTGTTCGGCAGTCTCTTGCTCGGCGCGACGATGTTTCTTTACGACGGCGCGCCTGATTTTCCCGCGCCCGATCGTTTGTGGAATTTGGTCGAGAAGCACAAGATCAATCAAATGGGAGTCTCGCCGACGCTCATCCGCTCGCTGGTTACGCACGGCGACGAGCCATTTAAGAAGCGCGATCTTTCTTCCATCAAATGTTTCGCGTCCACAGGCGAGCCGTGGAATCCCGTGCCGTGGATGTGGCTGTTCGAGCATGTCGGCGAATCAAAACGCCCGATCATCAATTATTCGGGCGGAACGGAAATTTCCGGCGGCATTGTGATGGGAAATTTCCTGTTGCCATTAAAGCCTTGCGCGTTTTCTGCGGCATGTCCCGGCATGGACGCGGATGTGGTGGATGAAAACGGAAATTCGATTCGCAACGCGGTGGGCGAGTTGGTCATCAGAGCGCCGTGGATTGGAATGACGCGCGGATTCTGGCATGACGATCAGCGCTACCTTGACGCGTATTGGTCGCGCTGGGAAAACGTCTGGGTGCATGGAGATTTCGCCGCGATTGATAACGACGGCTTATGGTACATTCTCGGACGTTCAGACGATACGATCAAAGTCGCGGGCAAGCGGCTAGGACCTGCCGAAGTGGAATCGATTCTCGTCAGACATGATTCAATCGTCGAGGCGGCGGCGATTGGAATTCCGCATGAAATCAAAGGCAGCGAACTCGTTTTATTCGCTGTCGCAAAATCGGGAGTCAATGCGGACGCGGCTTTGCGTCAAGAGTTACATGATATGGTCGTCGCGGAGATGGGCAAAGCGCTCGCGCCGAAGAAGATTTTATTTGTCTCAGACCTGCCCAAAACACGCAACGCAAAAGTGATGCGCCGCATGATCCGCGCCGCGTATCTTGGCTTGGAGTTGGGCGACACGTCGTCGCTGGTCAATCCGCAGGCGGTGGAGGAAATAAAGAAGGCGAAATAAATTCTCCCTCACCCCTAACCCCTCTCCCTACGGGAGAGGGG
>JAVHOY010000085.1:0-1870 GCA_036170295.1 bacterium | reverse complement strand
TGAGGGAGTGTTCTACTCGTTTATAATAAAAGGGTCTCGCGCAACGCGAGAAAAGGAGATTGAATGAAAAAAGTTCGCAACGCAATATTTACATTGATATTAACATTGATATTGTCGTCATGCGTCGCGCCTACGCCGATGGTGATTGTGGTCACCGCCACGCCTTTGCCGCCGACCGAAACTCCAGCCGCAGCGCCAACGGCGACATTAGCGCCCATCGCTTTGGCGGGAGCGCAGCGCGGCGCGACAATGAAATGGATTGACGGAAGCGCGCTGGCGTATGTTCCGTTTTCGGAATTCATGATGGGCAACGAAGATTCCAACGCGCCCGCGCATAAAGTGACGCTTGATGGATATTGGATTTACGCGACTAAAGTGACCAATCGCATGTTCGCGCAGTGCGTGGCGGTGGGCGCGTGTACGCCTCCCGCGCAGGAACTTGGCGGCGCGGTGTATAGCAATCCCGAATATGCCAACCATCCCGTTGTTGGCGTTACTTGGGATCAATCGCAGGCGTATTGCTCGTGGGCGCAGGGACAACTTCCCAGCGAGGCGCAATGGGAAAAAGCGGCGCGCGGCGAAAATGGAAATTTATATCCGTGGGGCAACGCCGACCCCGCGTGCAATCTGCTCAACTTTGCCTATTGCAACGGCAGCACATCGGAAGTGACCGCGTTCAAAGACGGCGCCAGTCCGTATGGGTTGTATGATATGGCGGGCAATGTCTTTGAGTGGACAAACGATTGGTACAGCGAAACTTATTACAAGGAATCCGCCATTGTCAATCCGACGGGACCCGAAAGCGGCGACTATCGCGTCATTCGCGGCAGTTCGTTTGAATCCTATCCCGATCAAATCGCTTCGGCGATTCGACATTTCAACGCGGGCGCAAATCACCGACGCGACATTGGTTTTCGTTGCGTGGTACCCGACCCGAAACCTGTCGCGCCGTTTTGTCAGATTGCCGCGTTTATTCCCAGCGGAGTTATTTCATCAAATAATTGTCAACTGCCGCAATCGGAAGTGGCGGGCATTTATTGTTCCGCTGGCGATAGCTTTGCAACGGTCAATCTCCCCAATGGCGCAGTTTATGAAACCAGCGCTAAGTTGAATTGCACAGAAGCCGTTGTGGACGGTCAGCGCCGATTGACTTGCGTCGGACCAAAATATCAAGAAAGCACAAATACGGTCACGGTTTGCAATCCCAGTTGCAGCAACTCGCCAGACGCAACAGGCGCGACTCCAACGTGCGCGCCCGGTTACACGCTCGACGCCGCGCATAGCGTATGCAATTACACGCCCATCCTCGGTCAAGCGGGAGCGGCGGGTTGTCCAGCGGGATATAAAACGCTTGAGCGCGGCGGTCAACAAACTTGCGTGATCGGCGTAGACGCAAACGGTCAATGTCCTGCGGGGCTGTATTTAGATTCGTTGGCGAACGTTTGCGTTTCTCCCAACGGTTTAGTCGAAACCCCGTACGGGATTGACAACCCCGCGCTCGCTTCGCAGCTTTACGCGGGATGCGCCGCGGGATATTCCTACAGCGATACGTTTCAATGCTGTCAAGCGTTGACGGGCGGAACCTATCCCGGCTGCGTTCCCGGAACCAAATTTGATCCCGCGCTCGGAGCCTGCTCTCCCGGCAAGGCGCGACTCAGCGGACCGGGTTGCGTCGCGCTGGATGTGACCACCATCAAATGCAGCGAGCCTAAGGATATTTGTTCTCCCATTCAAAGCGAAGCGCATTGCATCCAAACTCCGCAATGCAAATGGGATGAGAAAGTAGGTTGCGTATTTAGAAATAAATAAAATAGACTTTATCGGTAATAGCCAAACATTTTAATGGGACGCTGATAAACGCAGAAAAACG
>JAVHOY010000084.1:1197-4090 GCA_036170295.1 bacterium | reverse complement strand
CGTCCGCACATGCCGGTGATTTCGTTGGGCGTGAGCGAGATGCCTTGCTCTTTTGCCATCTTGATTGAGATGGGCGAGAAGTCGGTGAGGAATTTTGAGCAACAGCGCGTTTCGATTCCGCACGCGCCCATGCCGCCGAGAAATTTCGCCACGTCGCGCGGACCGATCTGACGCATCTCAATCAGCGTGTTTGGATACAGATCGTGCATGTCCCTTTTCAGCGATTTGAGGTCAACCTTTTCTTCGGTTTCAGCGCTGAAGAGGAAGGTCAGCCGCGAGCCGTCAAAGTTATATTCGGCGGTGACGATCTTGACTTCTTTCAATTTGAGTTCGGATGCGCGCGCGCGGCAATTGATCATGGCTTCGGTTTGCTTCGCTTGCCAGGATTGTTGCAACAATAAATCGCGCGGCGTAGCGCGCCGCTCGACGGATTTCCATCCGCCTTCGGGAGCGGGCGGCGCTTCCTCAAGGACTTGAACAATTTCGCCGAGATGTTTTCCGCGCGCGGTGTCTACGATCACGCGCTCGCCTGTTTTTAGGTCGCTAAGGTCTGCAGAATCAAAGTGATAGATTTTGCCTATTTTTGTAAATCGGATGCCAATAATGTTTGTTTGCATGGGCGCAATTATACCGTATGGAGTCATTGAGAATCGCCACGCTTCGCTCCCACTGGTAATGATCCCAGCCATTCCGAATCTGAAAGTGGACTATGGAAGCACAGGAACGATTTTCAAGCCTTCTTGCATGAAGATGAATAAATCGTCCCAACGAAAATGAAAAACTGGCGATAGGCGCTGGCATAAAGGCTGGTTTGCATACAAATCATCGCCCAATGACAAAAACGGCATTCGTAGGCGATTGTTTTCTGTATCATGCCGCCAAATTTATCACATCACTTTCACTTTTACCATTACCAATTTTCTTAATGCGTCTCTTATGGGGCGAAACGCTCATCGGCTAATCGCAAAAGATAAGCGCTGTAACCGTTATTGCCCATTTGCCGCGCAAGCGCGCGCAACTGTTCGCGGTTAATAAATCCCTTGCGATAAGCGATTTCTTCGGGCGAGGAAATCATCAGTCCTTGACGATCTTCGACTGCCTGCACAAAGTTTGCAGCCTGAAGCAAAGATTCATGCGTTCCAGCGTCCAACCAAGCCACGCCGCGTCCAAATGGAATGACTTGCAAGTCGCCGTTTTCTAAATAGATGCGATTGAGATCTGTGATCTCAATTTCGCCGCGCACCGAAGGCTTTAGCGATTCGGCAAATTGAACGACGCGCTCGTCGTAAAAATATAAACCGGGAACCGCATAATTGGAACGCGGATTTTTCGGTTTCTCCTCCAAACTCAGCGCTTTGCCTTGCGCGTCGAATTCGATGACGCCATATCGTTGAGGGTCATGCACCGGATAAGCGAAAATCAACGCGCCGCGTTTAAGTTCGGATGCGGTTTGCATTTGTTCGAGCAACCCTTGTCCAAAAAAAATATTGTCGCCCAAGATGAGGCAAACGCGCTCGCCGTTAATAAATTCCCTGCCGACCAGAAAAGCGTCGGCTAATCCGCGCGGTTCGGTTTGCTCGGCGTAAGAAAATTGCACACCCCACGAAGAGCCGTCTCCCAATAATTTTTTGATCACAGGCAAATCTTCGGGAGCGCTGATAATTAAAATATCGCGTATGCCCGTCAACATCAGCATAGATAAGGGATAGTAAATCATGGGTTTATCGTACACGGGCAACATTTGTTTGCTGCCTGCGACGGTCAAAGGATACAAACGCGTTCCGCGTCCGCCTGCTAATATGATGCCTTTCATTTTGTATATGTCTCCTCATTAAAGCGATATTTTGCGCGGTTACCGCGATTTGTAATTGGCGTCCATCCAGCCTTTATATTCCCGCTTCCGCCCAATTGCGTCAAGCCATTCTGAATGTGAAAGATACCAGCGGATCGTGTCGCGCAGACCTTCGGCAAGCGTGTGGCGCGGACGCCAACCTAATTCGTCGGCGATTTTGCGGGCGTCCATATCGTAGCGGCGATCATGTCCAGGGCGATCTTTGACGAATGTAATTAATTTCTTATGCGGTCTATGCGCGGATGCGGGCAATACCTCGTCAAGTATCGCGCAGATCGTTTCAACGATTGTTAGATTTGCGGGTTGATTTTCGCCGCCGACGTTATAGGTTGATCCAACCTTGCCTTTTTTTAATACCGAATAAATTGCCTCGCAATGATCTTCCACATGAAGCCAATCGCGGATTTGCTGTCCATCGCCGTAAACGGGCAAAGGTTTGCCTGCTATCGCGTTCAAGATAATCAACGGGATTAATTTTTCCGGGAATTGATAAGGTCCATAATTATTGGAGCAATTAGTCAGCGTGAAGGGCAAGCCGTAAGTGTGTCCATACGAACGCACAAGATGATCGCTGGACGCTTTGGATGCGGCGTACGGCGAATTGGGCGCGTAAGGCGAATCTTCCGTCCATGCGGCTTCGCCGACGGCAAGCGATCCAAAGACTTCATCGGTGGAGACGTGGTGAAAACGCGCGTCCTCCAAAGGCAGGCTCTTTTCCTGAATCCAAAACGCGCGCGCCGCTTCTAAAAGCGTAAACGTTCCCACGATATTCGTTTGAATAAATTGTTCGGGTCCAAGAATGGAGCGATCCACATGCGATTCCGCCGCGAAATGAACGATTGTGTCCACGCGGCGTTCGCGCAATACCTTCCCGACAAATTCCGCGTCGCAAATATCGCCTTGAATAAACGAATAGCGCGGATCGTTTGAAACGTCCGCCAGATTTTCCAAACTACCTGCATAAGTCAGCGCGTCAAGATTGATGGCTTGAACGTTGGGTTCTGCTCGTAAAAGATAATGAATAAAATTTGAGCCGATAAA
>JAVHOY010000084.1:0-1097 GCA_036170295.1 bacterium | reverse complement strand
TGATTGCCTTACAGTTGTGAAATTAAGACGCGCGCGCAAAGGTTGTAATGTTCAATATATAAATTCTGAGTATAATAAATCTTAAGGTCAGACCTCGCTTAAAATCTGCGAAATAGAAACAATCGTTATCATGATTATACGCCGACTCCTTACGCTCTTAATGATTACGTTCCTGCTCGGAGCAAGCTGGACTCCTGTTCGCGCGCAGACTCCAGAAAATAGATATTTCAGCGAAACGGGACATAATCTCGGCGGGGAATTTCTTAAATTCTATAATAGCAATCTCAATGCTATATTTTTATACGGTTATCCTATTACGGAAGAATTCGTCAGCAAAGACAGTAAGACGGTTCAATATTTTCAGCGCGCGCGTTTTGAATATCGCGCCGATCTGCCTGAAGGTCAGCGCGTACAGATTACCCCGCTGGGCAGCCTAACTTACGTCTCTACCGGAAAATTAGACGTTGCGCCAACCCCATTCTCTTGCCGCAGTTATGCGGAAACGGGAAACATGGTCTGTTTTGCTTTTCTAGAATTTTTCGATCAATATGGCGGCGTGGCGCAATTTGGTTATCCTATTTCAGGGTTTGAGTACCACGAAAATAATCTAGTGCAGTATTTTGAAAAAGCGCGCTTGGAATGGCAACCGTGGAGAGCCGAAGGTCAGCGCGTGGTGGTGTCGGATTTAGGGCGCACATACTTTGATAAGTTGGGCGAAGATCCCGGGTTGCTTCCGCCCGTCAAGCCGCGCGACAATACTATCCAGACCGTGATGAGTATGCAGGTGCGCGCTTTTGCATGGAAAGCCGTGACTCTCGCAACGGACTCGCAGTTAATCTTTGTGATCGTACAGGATCAAAACTTACAGCCAATCGTAAACGCGAACTGCGCTTCCACTGTGCATTGGCCCGACGGTCGCAACGACTCGTACGCGCTGGTCACAAACTCAAACGGCGTGGGGATTATCTCGCTTTCATTCTCCAACCTGCCTTACGGAAGTTTAGTCTACGCGGATGTTTCTTGCGCGTTCAATGGCTTGAGCGCGAATACAACGACGTCTTTTAGAATTTGGTATTAGAAAGCGCGCCTGCAAAAGG
>JAVHOY010000083.1:2513-4091 GCA_036170295.1 bacterium | reverse complement strand
AGAAGCAGTTATCGTTAGCGCAGTACGAACGCCAGTTGGAAAAGCCAAACGCGGCGGGATGGCAACCGTTCGTCCCGATGAAATGGGCGCGGCGGTGATTAAGGAATTAATGAATCGCACGCCGAATCTCGACCCCGCTCAAATCGAAGATGTGGTCTTTGGCTGCGCTTTCCCCGAAGGCGAGCAGGGCATGAACGTGGCGCGGATGATTGCGCTGCGCGCGGGCTTGCCCGATACCGTTCCTGCTGAAACCGTCAATCGTTATTGTTCGTCGGGCGTGCAATCCATCGCGCATATTGCGAACGCCATTCAAGCGGGACAAATCGAAATCGGAATCGGCGCGGGCGTGGAGTCCATGTCCATGGTGCCGATGATGGGCTACAAGTTTTCGCCCAATCCGCATTTCGCGCAAGACCTGCCGCATTACTATACCAACATGGGACTCACCGCCGAAAATGTTTCGGTCAAATATGGAATCACCCGCGAACAGCAGGATGAGTTCGCGCTGGAGAGCAATCAGAAAGCCGCGAAAGCCGTTGACTCTGGACTCTTCGACCCCGAACTCATTCCGATTGACGTGGAAGTGAATGAGTATGTGGACGGCAAGTCGGTGAAGAAATCATTTACGGTCAAACGCGATGAAGGTCCGCGCGGCGATACGACGATGGCGGCGCTTGCCAAACTCAAACCTGCTTTCAAGGAAGGCGGCACGGTCACGGCTGGAAATTCCTCGCAGATGTCAGACGCCGCTTCGGCGGTGATGGTCATGTCGGCGGAGAAAGCCGCAGAGTTGGGACTGCGTCCGCTGGCAAGATTCGTTTCCTTCGCGGTGGGAGGCGTCCCGCCAGAGTTGATGGGAATTGGTCCCATCGCCGCGATTCCAAAAGCAATAAAAGTCGCGGGATTATCCTTGAACGATATTGATCTCTTCGAGTTGAACGAAGCCTTTGCCGCGCAGTCGCTGGCGGTGATTCAGACGCTGGAAATTGATCCCGAAAAAGTCAATGTCAACGGCGGCGCGATTGCGCTCGGACATCCGCTCGGCTGCACAGGCTCAAAACTCACCACGCAAGTCATCTACGAAATGGGTCGCCGCAAATCCAAATATGGAATGGTGACCATGTGCATCGGCGGCGGCATGGGCGCGGCGGCGGTGTTTGAGAATTTACAATAACCAAACACTAATTACTATTTACCAATTACCAATCGCGTAACTCGTAAATAGTAATTGGTAATTATCTAACAAGGAGAAATTATGTCACTCACAATCGAAACACTCATGTCCAAAATGCCTGGCGCATTCCTGCCCGAAAAAGCCGCGGGACTCGACGCCACCATCCAATTTAAATTCACGGGCGCGGAACCCGGCGAATGGTACGCGACTGTAAAAGACGGAAAATGCCAGGTCGCAAAGGGAACGCACGCTTCTCCAAAAATGACTCTCACTGCCGACTCTGCGGATTATGTCAAAATCTTCACGGGTGAAATTGACGGGATGCAAGCCTTCATGCAAGGCAAGTTGAAACTCGCGGGCGACCTGAACCTCGCGATGAAATTAACGCAGATGTTCAAGATTAA
>JAVHOY010000083.1:0-2413 GCA_036170295.1 bacterium | reverse complement strand
TATAAAAGCACTTCTGAAATTCACGAGAAACTTGAAGGGCAGGAAGGCGAAGCCTCCGCAAAAGTGGCGGCGAATTTCCTCAGCGTCATCGTTCAGATTATGCTGCTGGATGTTGTTTTCTCGCTCGACTCTGTGATTACCGCAGTGGGCATGTCCAGTGAAATCGCCATTATGATTATTGCCGTAATCATCGCCGCAGGCGTGATGATTTTTACGTCTGGACCGATTGGCGAATTTGTCGAGAGTCATCCCACCATAAAAATGCTCGCGTTGAGCTTCTTGCTGATGATTGGTCTCACGCTCATCGCAGGCGGATTTGGCGTGGACATTCCCAAGGGATACGTTTATTTTGCAATGGGATTTTCAGTCTTCGTGGAAATGATCAACCTGCGCGTGCGCGATTCGCGCGTCAAGCCGGTCAACTTGCGCGAAGCGTATCGTGAAGAGAAGAGCGCAAAATCAAAAGTCAAAACAAAATTAAAAAAGAAATCCGCCGTTGAGCGCTGATCGTCCTATGGGCTGAGTCAGCGAGCGTCCGCATATTTTTTTTCGGTTATAATCTGCGCCGCTTCATAGTTTGGGGAGGTGCCAGAGTGGCTGAATGGGATAGTCTCGAAAACTATTGTGGGCTCCGGTCCACCGGGGGTTCGAATCCCCCCCTCCCCGCAAGACAACCTTCGAGGTCTTCAAAGACCTTGAAGGTTTTATTTTAATGGTAAGATTCCGCCGATGAAATTAAACCTTGCTCTTACTCAGATCAACACAAAATTGGGGGACGTCGAATCGAATCTTGAAAAGCACATGGCTTATATCAAACAAGCTAAAGCGGAAAAAACGGATTTGCTCGTTTTTCCCGAACTTTCTTTAACAGGATACGTCTTGCAGGATTTGGTCGCTTCGGCGGCGCATAAGCCTACTGAGGACGATCCTATTTTCAAATATTTACTTAAAGAAAGCCGCGACTTGGATTTAGTGGTCGGTTTCGTGGATGAAGATTCGCGCCACCGATTTTATATCGCTTCCGCGTATCTTTCAGGCGGCAAAGCGCTGCATGTTCATCACAAAGTTTATCTGCCAACCTACGGCTTGTTCGACGAAGGACGCTTCTTTGCATGGGGCGATAGAGTCCGCGCATTCGATACGCGCTTCGGGCGCGTCGGTATGTTGATCTGCGAGGATTTCTGGCACGCGTCGCCGCCGTATCTGCTTTGGCTGGACGGCGCGGATATTATGCTGTTCTCGTCCGCCTCGCCGGGACGCGGATTGAACGACAAGGAGAAGCTCGAATCTGCGCGTTGGGTGGAGCGCGTGACGAAGGCTTACGCCAGCATGTTCACGTCTTTTGTCGCGCATGCAAATCGCGTCGGCTACGAAGACGGGCTGCACTTTTGGGGCGGGGCGGTTCTCTTTGACCCCAACGGCGAGGAAGTGGCGCATGGACCCTACAACGAAGAAGCCATTATTTTCGCGCAAATGGATTTGAATCAACTGCGCCGCACGCGCGCGCGTTTGCCGTTGCTGCGCGACGAGCGCACCAATCTCACCGTATCCGAATTGCAGCGGATATTGCAAAAGTAAAATGAATAATATAAACCTCGCCATTAACGCCGATCTCGCTCGTGAAATTCTCACAGGTTTTATCAAATCTGAAATTACGCGCGTGAAAATTTCTCGCGCGGTGGTGGGACTTTCAGGCGGAATTGACTCCGCGCTTTCGTGCGCCTTAGCCGTCGAAGCGCTCGGCGCGCAGAATGTCCTCGCGGTGCGGATGCCGTATAAAGCCTCCAGCAAAGATTCGCTTGA
Source organism: bacterium (assembly GCA_036170295.1). Classification (GTDB taxonomy): domain Bacteria; phylum Chloroflexota; class Anaerolineae; order Anaerolineales; family Villigracilaceae; genus Villigracilis. The sequence goes on along the minus strand of JAVHOY010000083.1, from coordinate 610 downwards.
CCACGCCCAACTGTTGATTGATCAACTCGGCGCGCAGAGCAAGACCGTCGAGATCACGGATATGGTCGAGCCGCTGCTCAACCTTGAGCCTGCCATTTCTAAAACGCGAAAGGGCAACATTATGGCGCGCGAGCGCATGATCATTCTATACGATCAAAGCGAGGCGTTCAAAGGATTGGTCGTCGGCACAAGCAACAAGACGGAAATTCTATTGGGATACAGCACGTTATTCGGAGACTCCGCCAGCGCGCTGAATCCGATTGGCGATTTGTATAAAACGCAAGTGCGCGAACTTGCGCGCGCGATGAATATTCCCGCGCCGATTGTGGATAAGCCGCCCTCGGCGGATTTGTGGGAAGGTCAGACCGACGAAAAAGAATTAGGCTTTACTTATGAAGACGCGGATAAACTTTTATATCTTTTGGTGGATCAGCGTTACAGCCCGTCGGAAGCGATAGAAGCGGGCTTTGATAAAACCTTTGTCGAGAGCGTCGTCAGGCGCGTTAGCCGCAATCAATTCAAGCGGATGCAGCCGCCGATTGCGAAACTCAGCAACCGCACCGTCGGCTATGACTTTTTGTATTTGCGCGATTGGGGAACGTAATGCGAA
>JAVHOY010000082.1:0-17900 GCA_036170295.1 bacterium | reverse complement strand
AATTCTAGCACAAATTAATCCCGCAATGAGTTTGGCAGGGATTGCTCTCCCATGCTGATTACTTTTGCGTGTAAAGCCTCTTTCACATACGGCGGAACCATGCTGGAGACGTCGCCGTTGAGCGTGGCAATTTCGCGCACAGTGGATGATGATAAAAACGTATGTTGCTCGGCGGTGATCAGAGCGACGGTTTCAATATCCTTCGCCATGCGCTGATTCGCCAGCGCCATGCGGAACTCAAATTCAAAATCGGAAAAGACGCGCAGTCCGCGCACGATCACTTGCGCTTCTATCTGCCGCGCGAAGTCAATCGTCAAGCCGCTGTATCCTGTGACTTTGATTTTGGGATTATTTTTTACCGCTTCCTTCACCAACGAGATGCGTTCTTCGGGCGAAAACATCAACGACTTCAAAGGTTTGTCGTAGACCGCCATCACCACTTCGTCAAACAAACGCGAAGCGCGCGTGGCAATATCAATGTGACCGAGATGAATCGGGTCGAACGTTCCGGGAAATAAGGCTCTAACCATAATCTAGCGATTAGTTGCGTAGGGATTAGTAATTAGTAATTAGGTAATTAGGTTGAACGCCTAATTCCTAATCTCTAATTACCCAATTCCCTAATTAACTAACGTCTCCTTTGCTTTTGCCCCAAAATCTTTCAAACGCTTCTTTGAGCAGGGCGTGTTCGGATTGTTCAAGATAGGGATCGCGCTCAAATAAGGCTTGCGCCTGTTCGCGCGCTTTTTCGATGAGTTTAACGTCGGTGATGTTTGCCATCTTCAGCGTGGTTGCAAAGCCGGCTTGTTGCGTGCCTAAAAATTCGCCGGGACCGCGCGTCTTAAGATCGAGTTCAGCCAGTTCAAAGCCGCTGTTGGTTTGAGTCATCGCTTGCAGACGTTCGTTCTCAGCGGCGTCTTCGTGCGTGGGAATGAGCAGACAGAAGCTTTGATCCGCTCCGCGCCCGACGCGCCCGCGCAGTTGATGCAATTGCGCCAAGCCGAATCTATCCGCGCCTTCGATCAGCATGACAGTCGCGTTCGACACATCCACGCCCACTTCAACAACGGTGGTTGAAACAAGAATGTCATATTCCTTGTCGCGGAACTTCATCATCACTTCGTCTTTTTCGGCGGGCTTCATGCGCCCATGCAAAAGACCGAGTTTGAGGTCGGGGAAAATTTCTTTGGAGAGTTTTTCAAAATCATCCACCGCCGCGCGCGCTTCGATCTTTTCGCTTTCGTCAATCAGCGGATAAACGATGAAGGCTTGCTTGCCGTTGTTGATCTGCCCACGAATGAGGGTGAACGCGCGCTCGCGTTCTTGTGGACGAAGCACATAAGTTGTGATCGGCTGTCTGCCGACGGGCATTTCATCAATGACGGAAATATCAAGGTCGCCGAAAACGGTCAGCGCCAGCGAGCGCGGAATGGGCGTGGCGGTCATCACCAGCAAATGCGGATTGGCGCCCTTGCCGCGCAACGCGGCGCGTTGTTCCACGCCAAAGCGATGCTGCTCGTCAATGACGATGAATTGCAAATCCTTAAACAAAACGGGGTCTTCGATCAGCGCGTGTGTGCCAATGACGATTTTGATCGAGCCGTCAAGCAAGCCCTGACGAATTTCTTCTTTGCGAATATCGGGCGTGGAGCCGACCAGCAAACGAATTTCGCTTTCTTGCATCATTCCGTTTTCAGCGGCGAGTAATTGTTTGAAGTTGCGATAATGTTGCTCCGCCAAAATAGAAGTCGGCGCCATGATCGCGGCTTGCGCGTTTGCGTTGACGACGATTGCCGCGCCCAATGCCGCGACTACGGTTTTGCCCGAACCCACATCGCCTTGCACGAGTCGATTCATCGGCTTGCCAGAATCCAAATCGGCGCGAATATCCGCGAGCGCGTTTTGCTGCGCGGAGGTCAACGTGAAGGGCAGAGAATTTATGCGCGCCTCAAACCAATCTGCGGGCGCGGCGAAGCGTCTTCCATCCACTGATTTCCAATCGCGCTTTTGCTGCATGACTCCCATTTGCAAATAGAAAATCTCATCGAAGCCTAAACGCTCGCGCGCAAGTTTGAGGCGATCTTGCGAACTGGGGAAGTGAACTTGCGTCAGCGCTTCGCTGATGGAAACCAGCCGCGCAGAAAGTCGAATGGCGTCGGGCAACGCATCCACAACAGCGGGCGCCCAATGCGTGATGACTTGATTCATAATTCCGCGCAGCCATTTTTGCGTGACGCGTTCGGTCAGCGCGTAAATGGGAACGATGCGCGCGGTGTGCAGGTTTTCCATTTCAACAGGTTCGTAATCGGGGCTGTTCATCACCAGCCGCCCAAGATATTGATCCACTTTTCCCGAAACAGAAATTGCGTCGTCGGCTTTAAGTTTATTGGCGAGCCACGGCTGATTGAAATATGAAAGCCGCAACGCAGCCGTGCCGTCGCTGATAATCACTTCCACGACAGAACTCTTGCCGCCTTTGATCGGTCGCGTATGCACGCTTTGCACTGTGCCAATCACCGTGACCACTTCGCCATAAAAAAGCGACTTGATCGGTTTGAGTTGGCTGTAATCTTCGTAACGGCGCGGAAAATAATAAAGCATATCGCCGAGCGTTTTCATGCCAAGTTTTTCCAGCGAGTTCGCGTTGACAGGTCCCACGCCTTGCAAGACAGTGAGTTCCGCATTCAACGCGGCGGGAGTCTGACTGGTCTTCGCGCCCGCGACAACTTCAGATCGCGGCTGCGGATTTTGACGCGGCTTATATTGCGGTTGCAGCGGAGGAGTTGGACGCGGCGCCGATGTTGGTTCCACACTTGGCGCTGATTCCTGCGCCTCGCTTCTTTGCGGTTGCGGAGCGGGTTGCTGCGTTTTCGGTTTTTGTCCCGCCTCAGGATAAGTCTCGGCGATGCGCTTCCACAAACCTTTGAGCGACTCGGCGCGTCCGTCTGCGCTGAGTTTTTCATACGAGCGCAGACGCGAAACAACGGCTTGGATCACGCCCTCGTCAATTCCGTCCGTGCGCGCTTCGCCTTCCCAAAAGTCGAGCATCTTGGCAAGCCCGCCGATGATGGCGGAATTGTCGTATTTGTTCTCGTGTTCAAGTCGGAAGAATTTTCTAAGTTTTTCTAAGGATGGTTGCATGGGAGCAATTTTATCATGGGGAAGGTTACTTCCGTATCGCCGCGAAACCAATTCCATTGGGACCGAGATGCGCGCCAATCACCGCCGTGACGTTGACCATCAAAATATCGCGCGGCATAGATTTTCGCGCGCGCTCCATGACGGCGTTCAACAATTTCTTCGCGCGCGGTTCGGCATTGGTATGCAAAACGGCAAGGCGTTCCAAGTCGCCTTGTTTGAGCAAAGCGTCCAACACACGCTCATCGGCTTGATTTGTAACGCGGACTGCGCCAATCGGTTTGACTTCGCCGTCGAGCAATTCAATCATCGGCTTGATGGATAACATCCCGCCGAGCGCGGCGACTACTTTGGGGACGCGCCCGCTGCGTTTGAGATATTCCATCGTATCCAATGCGGCGCTGATTTGCAATCTTCGGCGCGTGGATTCGATTGCCCCCAGCACCGCCTTCAATCCCAAGTCCGCGTTTTCGGCGGCGGCAATGACTTGAAAGCCGAGTCCCAATGTGAGCGAGCCGCTATCCACGCAAGTGACTTTATTGGAGAAATCTTCCGCAGCCTGACGCGCCACATTGACGATAGTGGTCAACTGCGACGCGGCATGAATTGAGACAATGGAATCGCAGCCTTGCGACAAAAGCAAATCGTAAACTTTAGCAAAATCCCCAATAGACGGCGCGGCGGTGGTTGGCGGAGTTTTCATAGAAGGCAGGCGCGTATAAAATTCTTCGCGTGTGATTCCGATTCCATCCAAATATTCTTTCCCGTCAATGACAAGGATGGTTGGAATAACGCTGATCTCAAGTTCTTCCGCAAGATACGCGGGGATGTCGGATGTTGAATCTGTGACGACGCCGATTTTCATAAGTTTGCCTTTGCGTAAAGCGGAAATGTAATTTCAAACGCAGAGCCTTTTCCTAATTCGCTTTGAACTTCAATATGCGCGTCGTGTAATTTTACAATGCCGTCTACGATTGCCAGCCCCAAGCCGCTGCCTGCGGGCGCGGATTCATCTCGCGTGCGGGATTCATCCACGCGGTAGAAGCGATCGAACAGATAGTCAAGATGTTCGCGTGGGATTCCCGGTCCCGTATCAACGACGCGCACCCAGCCAAAATCCAGCGCGGAATTGATTCCCGTTTCAACAAAAATATGGCGCGGTTTATCGGGTTCGTTTTGCGCGGTGTATTTGATCGCGTTTTCAATTAAATTCGTCAGCGCTTGCGTCAGAGATTGTCGGTCGCCCAAAATTGTAACTTCAGGAAGTTCGCCCGCTTCAAGTTTTATTTTCTGACGCGCCGCCAATGGCTCAAGCCGTTCAACGACGTCAAGCGCAAGGTCGCTCAGGTCGAGCGGTTCTTTATGCAACGCATCTTGTCGCGCATCCATGCGCGCCAGAGTCAACAAATCGTTGACAAGATTCTTCATCAATTCATTTTCGGATTGAACGATTTGCAATACGCGCTGATATTCTTTTGCGGAACGCGGCGCGGATAACGCCCGCGAAGTTTCCAAGTTGACGATGGTGAGCGGCGTGCGTAATTCGTGGCTGGCGTCGGCAGTGAATTGACGCTGCCGCGCAAAAGCGGATTCAAGCCGCGCCAACATGGAATCAAAAGTTTCGGCGAGCTGTCCGATCTCGTCTTTTTGCGGCAAATTGAAGCGCTGGCTGAGGTCTGTTTCGCCGATGGATTGCGCGCGCGCGGCAATCGTCTTGACGGGACGCATGGCGCGGTCTGCCAACCAAAATCCGCCTGCGAAAGAAATCGTCAACGTCAGCGCAATCAAAATAATCAGCGTGTTGAATAATTGTCGCAGTTGATCTTTTGGGTCAAGCGGAACGCCAAGCGCCAAAAAACCTATCAGCGCGCCGTTTGCGTAAAGCGGAGAAATTTTGAAAATATATTTAACTTGACGATAAGTTAATAACTCAATCAGCGGCTCATGTTCTGCGCTTAGATTGAAACGAGAGAAATCAAATTGGATAATTTCTTTGGCGGGACTCCACATTTTATAAAGCGACCCGTCGGGTTTATACAAGGCAAGCACATCTGTATTTTGGAACGATGATTCTCTATCGGCGCCGCCGCTAAGAAAAATTCCCTCTTCAACCGTGATTTGATTTGCCGAATCTATGCCAAAGGCTCTTTCGACATTTTCGCGTTTTGCTTCCAATCGAATTAAGGCTTCTGCTTTTAGTTCTTGAGTCTGCATGTAGTACAACATGCCGCTAAAGCCGAATAATAAAAGCGCCAAAATAAATACAAACCAAAGCGCGAGCCGAAAACGAATGCTGTGAAAGAGAATCTTCATGTTCAATCTCGCGATGGGCGGCGCAGACGATAGCCTGAGCCGCGAACGGTTTCAATCAACTTCACTTCAAACGGATCGTCAATTTTGCGGCGCAAGCGGCGAATGTAAACATCCACGACGTTAGATACGACTGCCGCGTCTTGACTCCATAAATGATTCTCCGCCATTTGGCGGGTGATGAGGCGATTCGGGTTGCGCATTAAATATTCGAGCAGGGCATATTCGCGCGAGGTGAGGTCAATGGATTTTTCGCCGCGCCGAACAAAATGCGTGGCAGGGTCAAGCGTTAAATCAGCGATGGCGATCAGCCCGCTTTTGTCGTCTGATTCGCGGCGCAGCAGAGCGCGCAAACGCGCGCGCAATTCTTCCATCTCAAACGGTTTGACAAGATAATCGTCCGCGCCGCTGTCTAAGCCCAGCACGCGGTCTTCGAGCGCGTCGCGGGCGGTGAGCATGAGGATGGGAGTCTTAACGCGGCGATTTCGCAGCGCGCGGCAGACTTCAATTCCGCTGCGGCGCGGCAACATCACGTCGAGAATAATCGCGTCGTAGGGAGTTAACTCAGCCAACTCCTCGCCCTCTTGACCGTCGTAAGCCGCGTCCACAACGTAGCCGTCATCCACAAGGCTGAGGCGCAGCGAGTCGCTGAGTCTGCGATTATCTTCGACAAGCAAAATTCTCATATGCAAATTGTAGCATGTTCAAATGACTTGACGATGACAATTTCCACATTGTTTTGTCATTCCCCTGTCATTTTCACAAACTATACTGGCGCAGTCATTGGTCATTAGGCAAAGGAGAATTTATGAAAAAACAATATACAGCATTATTAGCGGCGTTGGCAATCACCGTTTGCGTGGCGGCAGGGATGATGGCGGTTAGCGTAAGCGCTTTGGTAAACAAAAATGGCGTCCCCGTGGCGAGTTCCGCTGCGGCGGCGACGGCAACGGCGCAAGCGACCTCTGCCGAGCAGGCGCAGATTCAGCAGTTGCAAACTTTGGTGAATGAATATCAAACGCGCGAAGCGACCTATCAAAATGAATTGAGCAGCGCGGGTCAGAATTTGCAGCAAGCCAACGATCAAGTTCGTCAATATCAAATGGTGTTAGAGGCTTTGCAAAATCGCGGCTATATTTCGATAGACTCAAGCGGACAAATATCCCTTCTTCGATAGATTGCCTGCAAAATGTCATTCTGAGCGTAGCGAAGAATCCCATCGCTGCAAGGAGACCCTTCGCTATCGCTCAGGGTGACACTTAAAATAATATTAGGTCATTAAAAGGATACAACATGAAAATTTGGAAAATCGTAATTCGCGCATGGTTCACTTTGGCAAGTCTCGCAAGTTTTTTACTCGGCTGGGCAGTGTTGGCTCATGCTCCCAAGCCCAATCAATTTAATCCCGCGAACGTTTCGCCCTTGCCGCAACTTGCCCCGGTGCCGTCTCTCGAACAAGTCATGTCTTCCAGTCAATCGCAGAGTTTCTTTAGCGCTCAAAATCAGAATCAAATGGTTTTCCGCTCCGGCGGCTCGTAATGCAAATCGAATCCTTCCGCGCCATGAATTCTACAATTGTTCTTGCCGCAGAAGGCGAGGCGACGCGGATTGAATCTGGTTTTGTCGCAGCGCGAAATTTTATCGAGGCAAGCGAAAAACGCTTTACTCGTTTTTCAGAACAAAGCGAACTCTCCGCGCTGAATCGTTCGGCGGGAAACTGGTTTCAGACATCCGCCGATTTTTTTGAGGCGATGAAAGAAGCGCAAATTTATTTCCACAAAACGAATGGATTATTTGACCCGTCCATTTTGCCGAACCTGCTTAACGCGGGATATATTCAAAGCATGGATGAACTCCGACGCGTCGGCGCCGCGCCGCAACCCGCCCGCGATTTATTTTCCTACACCTCAAATTTTTCATCCGTTGAATTTGACGAGACCAACGCAGCCGTTCGCCTGCCCGCAGATATGCAAATTGATCTCGGCGGCATCGCCAAAGGTTGGATCGCCGAACGCGCCGCGCATTTGCTAAATCAGTACGCGCCCGTGTGCGCGGTCAACGCGGGCGGCGATATGTTTCTCATCGGCTATCCAAGCGGACAAGATTTCTGGGAAGTGGGACTCGAAGATCCGCGCGATCCTCAAGTTGATATTGCGGTTTTGCAATTGCAGGAAGGCGCGGTCGCAACGTCGTCGGTTGTCAAACGCGCCTGGAAACAGGGAGACGTCTCGCGCCATCATTTGATCAATCCGCGCACGGGCGAACCCGCGAATACTTCATGGTTGAGCGTGACAGTCCTTGCGTCGCGCGCCGCCGCCGCCGAAACTTTTGCCAAAGCGTTTCTCATTGCAAACGAAAATGAATCTCAAGCGCTTGGCGAACAAAACCCCGAACTCACCGTTTTGGCTGTGGACAAAATTGGAAATTTAGCGACTCTGGTCGCGCCTAAGGAAAGTTTATATGTCTCTGATTAATTTCATTTCAAATTTATTCTCCATCGATAGTTTGCAGTTCTGGTGGTATTTCACCCGCGCCGCTGGGCTGATGGGCTATTTTCTTATTTGGCTTTCCACCGCTTGGGGACTTGTGGTCAGCAGCAAAATTTTCGACTCGTTCATGGAGCGCGGATTCACATACGATTTCCATGAATATTTATCTTGGCTTGGGCTGGCTTTTATCGGCGCGCATGTGATCGCGCTGATGGTGGATAAATATTTGCCGTATAACATTTGGCAGGTGTTGATTCCCTTCCTATCGCCATATCGCCCGTTTTGGGTAGGCATTGGAGTCATCGCGTTTTATCTTTCCATATTGGTGACGATCACCTTCTATCTCAAGAAAAAGATCGGCGCGGAACTCTTTCGCAAAATTCATTACCTGAGTCTTGTGGGTTACGTCGGCGCGACTTTACACGGCTTATATGCCGGCACCGATTCAGTTCTGCCGCTGGCGAACCTACTTTATAAAGGCACATTTCTAATCACGCTCTTCCTTATTATTTATTGGGTTGTTTTGTTGTACTTCAGAAAACGAGAGGATGAGAAGTTAAAAAAGCAACAGGCAAAGGAAAGGCTGCGTAACAGTAGAGGAAAATCTCGTTCTACCGCAACAGCAAAGAATTTTCGGTAAAATACAAAGAGAGACGGTCGCGCGACCGTCTCTCTTTGCGCTTCTCGCCTTACGCGCTTAATATGCCGCCCAATACTGCGCGCTACGAAAAAACATATTTGCTGATAGAATAGCCAAAGATCAACTCAAGGATATTTACTCATACATGAAATACAACTTCCATCTTTTTTGGCGCACATTCTATCGCTCCTTCTTCGCCGCAAAAAACACAACCGCCCGACTCAATCGCAAACGTTTCATCTTCCTGATCTTGTTTTATTTAGTCTGGACTCCCGGCATGTTCATCCACTGGTTTTTCTTTTGGCTGGATGATATTCTCTTCCCCGCGTATAAAAATCAACCCATCGAAAAGCCGCTGTTCATTCTCGGCAACTTACGCAGCGGGTCGACATTCCTGCATCGTTTGCTCTCGCGCGACTCGGAAACCTTCACCAGCTTGACCACTTGGGATATTTATCTGACTCCATCCGTCACGCAAAAAAAAATCACTCAATTCTTTGCGCGGCTCGACACAAAATATCTCAATAACGCCGCGCATCGTCTGTTGCATAAATTCGACGACGCCACGCTCGGCAAAGTGAAGATACATCCCATTTCATTTTTTCAACCTGAAGAAGATGAAAACATTCACCTGCTAATCTGGGACGGTTACTTTGTCAGTTTTCTCTTTCCCTTCATGGACGAGCTGCCCGATTACCTCCACTTTGACGAAGCCCTCTCGCCCGAACATAAACGCCGCATCATGACCTTTTATCGCTCCATGATTCAGCGTCACATGTACGCGAACGGCAAAAAATATTTTGTCGCCAAGAATCCCGCTTTCAGCGCAAAAGTCGAAACGCTCGCGGAGTTTTTCCCCGAAGCGCGAATACTGTATCTTGCGCGCAATCCGCTCGACATGCTGCCCTCCACCATTTCGTGGATCAATTACTCGCGCCGCATGTTCACCGACCCCGGCGAGGGATATTTTTATCTGGATGAAATTCTAGCGATGACTCAATACTGGTATTCGCATCCGCTCAAATATTTAGACGCGCATCCCTCTCCCCGCCATTTGATTCTCAAATATGACGATTTGGTTCAACGCCCGGAACAGGTTATCCGCGACTTCTATGAACAATTCGGCTATCCCGATAAGCCCGGTCTGCCCGTGATCATTGACCAAGCCGTAAAAGAAACGCTCACTTTTAACAGCGACCATATTTATTCTTATGAAGAGATGGGCTTCACGCGCGAACAGATTATTTCCTTATATCCTGAAATATTCAAACGCTTCAATTTTGAAACGCGCGAAAATATAGTCAGGGAAAGCGTAAAAGTAGAAAAATAAGCAAACAAAAAGCCGCTCAAATGAGCGGCTTTTTGTTTTGCGTGCGTTACTCTTTCCTCGCCTTTTTCGTGCCGGACTTTGTTTTGGTTCTTTCTGAAGCTTTCTTTACCGCTGACCTTTTTACAGCGCGCTTCTTTTCAACAATAATAACTTCTTTTTCTTCATCTTCTGTAACCAATTCAAGAGTTTGCTCTTGCCCTGCAAGCGCATATTCTTCTTCCCAATTTTCGGCAAACGCAGGCTGCAATTTTCGATAGCGGATCAACAACATGATCGCGCCCGCGAGCGCCATCAACAGCGAAAAGAGCATCGAGGTTGTGACGAATGAAGAGCCGATGCGCGGCTGGTCGGGGCGGAAGAATTCAATGAATGCGCGGATCAGTCCCGCAGAAATTAGCCAGCCGGCAAAAATCGCGCCGGGTTTCATTTTATCTCTATACTGACGGGAAAGCCACAACAACAACAACGCGGCGAGAATATTCAAAATCATCTCGTATGCGAACGTTGGGTGAAAGCGCGTGGTCTCCAAAGGATATTGGGTCAAGTTGCTGTACTGAGGCAAACGACTCTTGACGTTGTTGATCAAAATTCCCCAAGGCAGTTGCGTCGGCGGACCATATAATTCCTGGTTGATAAAATTCGCCGGGCGCGCCAACGCTTGACCAATCAATGCGGCGGGAGCAATCGCATCCAGAAACAGCCAGAAATCCATGCCGTTCTTTTTTAGAAAAAAATACAGCGCGATTCCGCCAAAGAGCAAGCCGCCGAAGAAATGCAAGCCGCCGTGCCAGATCATCAGCATCTCAATGGGATTGTCTAAATAAAACGTGTTGCCGCTGAAAATGTTATTCAGGATATACCAAATACGCGCGCCAATGATTCCAAGAGGCAGAATCCAAACCAGCGCATCCCAGATCACGTCGCCGTTCTCGTCGCGGCGTTTGATCTCCTTCTCCGCGATCCACGTCCCCACTACCGCGCCAAACATCACCAGCACACCGTACCAGCGCAGCGCAAGTTTTCCAAAAGTAAAAATTACCGGGTCTATCATCGAGCACCTCGTTGTTTATGATTTTGAGGGATTATATCATCCAAGACCTTGACATTCATCTCCGCCTGTCTTAGCATGACGCGATGCGAATTGGAATGATGGTGGATAGTTACAAGCCTTATGTCAGCGGCGTCACCAACTACGTTGATATCAACAAACGCCGTCTCGAATTGGCGGGGCATGATGTTTTCGTTTTCACATTTGGCAACGCGGAAGATCAAGACGATGAGCCGCGCGTTATCCGAAGTCGCGGCGTGGCGTTGGCAGATACCGGCTTTTATTTATCCATGCGCTACTCGCGCAAAGCAAAACTGCTTTTACAAACTATGGATATTGTCCATGTGCATCACCCTTTCCTAAGCGGAAGACTCGCGCTGCGCTACTGTCGCTTGTTGCATATTCCCATCGTATACACCAATCATACCCGCTATGATTTGTACGCGCACGCCTACTTGCCCATGATGCCTGAAGAAATAAGTCAGGGGCTTTTGCAAGCTTACATGCCGTCCTTCTGCAACGCGGTCCAACTTGTTGTTGCGCCCTCCGCAGGCATGGAAAAAATTCTGCGCCAATTCAACGTAGACAGCAAAATAGAAGTCGTCCCCAATGGCGTGGATTTAAAAAATTTCTATGAAGCCAAACCGCTTTCCCGCGCGGAGTTTGGATATAAAGAAAACGATATTCTGTTGGTGTACGCGGGGCGCATCGCACTGGAAAAAAATATTCCCTTCCTCTTAAAATCTTTCGCGGGCATTGCGCAAGCGCTCCCCAACGCGCGCCTCCTGTTGATCGGCAGCGGAGTTCAGCCCTATGAAGAAGAGATCCGCGTCCTCATTGGCGAATTAGAACTCGCCCAACGCGTCCGCATGACGGGCAAGATCGCATACGATAAACTTCCCGCCTATCTTGCCATGTGTAATATTTTTGTAACCGCGTCCGTCACCGAAGTCCATCCGCTTTCTGTAATTGAGGCGATGGGCGCGGGGCTTCCTGCAATGGGCATTCACTCCGTTGGCGTAGGGGATATCGTTATAGACGGCGTCACTGGGTTGCTTGCGACTCACAACCTGCCCGCCTTCACCGCCAAACTGACGCGCCTCTGCCTTGACGCAAATCTGCGCGACTCAATGGGCAAAGCGGCGCGCAAAGCGTCTTCCGCTTACGCCATTGAGCGCACCGCCGAAATGATGCTGAACCATTATGTGAAACTGGTCAACGAAGCCGAACCGCGTAAAAGCAGTTGGGCTGTTCGCCTGCGTAAACTTTTGGAGCGCGCTACGCAATGACCCAATACAAAAAGCAAATCGGCGCGTGGGGCGAACAAGTCGCAGCGGATTGGCTCGCCAAACGCGGATATCAAATCATTGCGCGCAATATCCGCACGCCTTATGGAGAAATTGACATTATCGCGCAGCAAGGCGACGTCACCGTCTTCGTGGAAGTTAAAACGCAAACTGCCAGCCAAACTTTTTTCCCCGAGCAGAATATCACTCCGCGCAAACGAGAACACATGCTCAACGCCGCGCAACATTACGCCGCCGAACATGAGATTGATCATTGGCAAATTGACGCAATCACAGTGGAAGGAAAACCTGCGGGCGCGCCGCCTGTCATCACCCATTTTGAAAACGCGATCTAAATTTCGCATGGCAGAGGGGATAAAAATGAAAATTACATAAACGCGAGCGAACGCCGTCACAAATGGCAGTATAATTTCTCCAATACTCGGAGGCAGTTTGGAAACTTTACAACAAGAAGAAAAACCGATTGAGGAACAACCGATCGGAGAACAAATCCCCGCGCAGGAAACCGTCAACTGGAAACGCTTTGCGCTTGATATTCTTGAGACGCTGATTCTGGCGGTCGTTTTATTTTTAGGGATCAACGCAATTTCAGCGCGCGTGCGCGTGGATGGATTTAGTATGCGCCCAACGCTGCAAGACGGCGAATTCGTTTTAGTCGGCAAGTTGAATTATCGCTTCGGCAAAGTGGAACGCGGCGATATTATCGTATTCCACTATCCCATGAACCCCAAACAGGAATTGATCAAGCGCGTGATCGGTTTGCCCGGCGATCGCATCAACGTGCAAAACGGAGTGGTCTCCATCAACAAACAGGCGTTGAGCGAACCGTATATTGCCGCCGCGCCCGCATACTCCGGCGATTGGGTTGTGCCTGCGGGTCAGATCTTTGTGTTGGGCGATAACCGCAACGACTCATCGGATTCACATTCATGGGGATTTTTACCCTTTGAAAATATCGTCGGCAAAGCGATGATCATCTACTGGCCCCCGAACTTATGGAATATCATCAGACACAAACAATTACTGGTAACGCAATAGGAATATCCATGAGCGAAACCGAAAACACAATCCCCGAATCTTATCCATGCGAGCAATGTCACGCGGGCATTTTACAGCCGCGTTTTGTGACCTACTTTACATGGCTCGGCAAAGATTTAATTACCGTGCCGAACTTTCCCGCGTGGGTCTGCGATGTGTGCGGCAAACGCGAATACGATGAAAAAGCAATCAATTGGCTTAACATGCTTTTAGATCCGAACGCGGGCAAGCCCACAGCCAATCAACGCCGCACACCGCCCCTTCCCCGAACGAAATCCAGCGCGCCGCGTCCGCATCTTGATTCATAATACGCAAAACCCATACTCTTAACCAAAGAGGAAATCTTTCATGACGCTTGACTCATCGCCCCGCACTTATCGTTTCTTACAATCGGATATCTTAACGGCTGGGTATCGCATCGTCGGCAAGATCACGGTCACAAGCAACGGCGCAATGGGCATGTTAAACGACCCGACAAAATCGGCGATGGAAGTGAACGACGCCAAGCTGGCGCGGCTGATCATGCCCACCAAACTTGTGGATCACTTTGAACTTGTGCGAATGATGAAGCCGCACATCCACGCGGTTTGTATGCCGCGCCGCGAAGACCTCGGACCGCAAGCGATCGTGCGCGGCGGATTCGCCAACGTTGTCGAATATCCCGTGCGCGTCACGACTCCCACTTTTGAAATTGAAGGCATCATGGAATTACCCGGGCGTTTTGATTTCGCGCCCCTCATGGCGGAAGGCTCGCGCGATTTTATCCCCGTCTTCAACGCCACATTGACCGCCATCCTCATTCCCAGTTTGCACATAGAAAGCGCGGGGATTCTCATCAACCGCAAACATATTGATATGCTGGCGTTGCTCAATCAGCGCGTAAAACCAGAAAAGTAGATTTAAAATCAGAATTCTGAATTCAGAATTCTGATTTTTTTTATTCCATCCAAACCGTTCGATCTTCATACGAGGGTCTTGGCGCAGGTTCGCTTTGAGATTCAGGATAGCCGACATAAATCAGCGCCGCGATGCGTTGATCCGCTTCAAAGCCGAGAAAGCGTTTCACCTTTTCATCGCGCGCCCATTCGCCTGTGCGCCAGATGGCGCCGAGACCCAAAGCGCGCGCGGCTAATAAAATATTTTCGCAAGCGGCGGATGCTGCGGCATAATTTTCCATCTCAAGGATTTTCGGCTCAACGGGTTTATCCACGCCGACGGCGATCAACGCGGGCGCGCGCAACGGCAAAGCGCGAGTCTTATCCAAACCTTCCGCCAGAATTTCAGGAAAACGCTCATGCTGCGAATCCGCCATCGCATCGCCAAGTTTGTTGCGCGCATTTCCAGTCAACACAATAAAACGCCAGGGACGCACCTTGTGATGATTCGGCGCGCGGTTGCCCGCATCCAAAAGTTTTTCGATCAACTCGCGCGGCAACGCATCCGCTTTTACTTTGCTGACAGAATGTCTTGTGTGAATCGCTTCAAATAGTTCCATTTTTTCTCCATGCTTCACGGACGCTTACGGGTAAAATTGTCTTACTATGAAAATATTTTACTCTGAAAATCATCGCAGCCACAATCCGCCTTTTGAAGTGTTCGACGGCGGCAAGCGTGTTCCCTATCTTGAAGCCCCCGACCGCATGGATCGAATCCTCTCCGCGCTACGTAAAACAAATTGGGCGGAGTTGAGCGAGCCAGCCGATTTTGGACTCGACCCAATCCGCGCGGTACATGACGATGATTATCTTAACTTCCTCGCAACCTGCTGGGATGAATGGAGCGCTCTTGATTCAAAAGTTGCCGCCGCGCCTGAAGAGAATGCTTTTCTGCCCGCGACCTTTGTATTGCGAAGGTCAACGCGCAAGCCAAGCGCTCTGCTTGCAAAAGGCGGTTACTACATGATGGACTTGTCCGCGTGCATTGTGGCGGGAACCTATCAAGCCGCATTGTCATCTGCGAATTGCGCGCTGAGCGCGGCAGAGTTTACATTCATCAATCAACGTTCTGCGTTTGCGCTTTGCCGTCCGCCGGGACACCACGCGGGCAAAGATTACGCGGCGGGATATTGCTTCATCAACAACGCCTCCGTCGCGGCGAATTGGCTTTCATCAAAAGGAAGAGTCGCCATCCTTGATATTGATTATCACGCGGGCAACGGCACACAGGATATTTTTTATGAACGCAGCGACGTGTTGACCATTTCCATTCACGCCGATCCGCAATTTGAATATCCACATTACATTGGCTTTGCAGATGAGACTGGCGCGGGCGCGGGACTCGGCTTCCATAAAAATTTTCCGCTCGCGGCGGGTACGACTGACGCGCAATATCTTTCCGCGCTGAATGAAGCGCTTGACCTGATCAAAAACTTCGCGCCAAAATTTCTCATCCTTTCTGCCGGCATGGATACGTTTGAAGGCGATCCGCTGGGCAGTTTCAAAATATCGCGCAATGGATTTGCGGAAATTGGAAAAAGAATCTCCGCGCTGAATCTTCCCACTGTGATCGTCATGGAAGGCGGCTACGCCAACAACGCGCTTGGAGAAAATCTTGTTGCGTTGTTGGAGCAGTTCAAGTAACGCGGCAGCAGCGTCGCTCTACAAAATCGCATTCAATAGCGCTTCGTAATTTGCAGAAATTATTTTTGGGGATGTAAACGAATCGGTGATGACCGACGGATCTTTCATCCCGTGACCGGTACACACGATTACGATTTTTTTGCCGCGCGAATCAAACGTCCCGCGTTTTGATTCTGCCATCAAGCCCGCCAGCCCCGCCGCCGACGCGGGTTCTACCCAAACTCCCTCCGCAGCCAATATTCGCTGCGCTGACAAAATCTCCGCGTCTGATACCGCGATGATTCTGCCGTCAGATTGTTGCGCCGCTTCGAGCGCTTGCTCGCCTCGCGCAGGTTTTCCAATCCGAATAGCGGTTGCGATTGTTTCAGGTTTCTCCACGGGATGCCCCAACACCAGCGGAGCCGCGCCCGCAGCCTGCACACCCAAAATGCGCGGCAATCCTTTTTGAATTTGTTTGAAGCCCGCCCAATACGCCGTGATGTTGCCCGCATTGCCCACCGGCAAACACAACCAATCAGGCGCGGCGCCCAATACGTCGCAAATTTCAAACGCGGCAGTTTTTTGTCCTTCGATGCGAAATGGATTGATAGAATTGACTAACGCGATGGGCGTCTTCTGCGTGATCTCCACCACGAGAGTCAGCGCGTCGTCGAAGGAGCCTTGAATTTGAATCACCTCCGCGCCGTAAGCGATTGCGCCGGCGAGTTTTCCCGCCGCGACTTTGCCTTCAGGAATCAACACAATCGCGCGAAGTCCCGCCCGCGCCGCATACGCCGCAGCGGACGCCGCCGTGTTTCCAGTGGACGCGCAAATTACGGTCTGCGCGCCGCGTCCAACCGCTTCGCTGATGGCGGCGGTCATGCCGCGATCTTTGAACGAGCCGGTGGGATTCAGACCTTCAAACTTAACCCACAACTCGCAGCCGAATTCTTTGCTCAAGCGCGGCATGGGAATTAACGGCGTGTTTCCCTCAAGCAGGGAAATATTTTTTGTGTGCGCGGGCAAGTCGAGCAAATGCCCGTAGCGCTGAATCAAACCTTGATAGGTCATGTCGTCTCCAAAAATGCGTAAGTCGGAATGCCATTCCGACCTATCAGAATAGGGCGATTATAATGTGCGGATGATAAAAATCCGAGTCCCCGCCACATCCGCCAATTTAGGTCCAGGCTTTGATTGCATGGGATTGGCATTAAATATTTGGAATGAAGTTTCATTTGAACCTGCCGAAAAAATCACATATCGCGTCGCCGGCGAGGGCGCGGAGAAACTCAACAAAGGCTCAAGAAATTTATTGACCAAAGCCTTTGCGCTGGTCTATGATATTTGCGGACAAAAACTGCGCGGCGCAAAAATTTCCGCGCGTAATGAAATCATGATGAGCAGCGGACTTGGCTCCAGCGCGGCGGCGATTGTGGCGGGAGTGTTCGGCGCAAATGAAATACTTGGCAAGCCGTTGAGCGCAAGCGATTTGTTGAAACTTGCAAATAAAATCGAAGGGCATCCCGATAACGTCGCGCCTGCGTTGTTGGGCGGATTGGCGGTTTCGATTCTGTCAGGCGATGAGATCATTTCACGCCGATATGAAATTCCCGAATGGACGATTGTCGTCGTCAAGCCAAACGTGGAATGGTTAACAAAAACTGCGCGCGCAGCGCTGCCCAAATCCGTTTCTCGCGCAGACGCAGTCTACAACATCGGGCGGGCTTTATTGGTCGTTGAAGCCTTGCGCAGCGGCGACTTTGATCTCCTGCAAAAAGCAATGGACGATCGTATTCATCAGCCGTATCGCTTGAAACACATCACGGGCGGAATGTCTGCATATAGGGCTGCGAAACGATTCGGCGCCGCGGCGCTCTCTGGCGCAGGTCCTTCAATCATTGCGTTTGTCAAACCCGAAGATACGGAAAGCGCAATGCGAGAAATCATGTTGAAGTTTGAGGAAAGGGGAATCGAGTCACGAGGGATTGCGACAACGCCAAGTATGGCGGGGGTTTCAGTAATCAGTGAGCAGTAATCAGTGA
>JAVHOY010000081.1:9763-17900 GCA_036170295.1 bacterium | reverse complement strand
TTGTCCAACTTCATCCCTCCTCTTTCCTCTTTCATCCTTTCTGCGCGGCGCCTGGGATCTCAATCATAGGTATGCCCGCTGTGCGAGTCGCTTCGGGGTCGTGCCTGTTGACTTCTATGACGGTATCGGGTTTCGTTTAGTTTCCCTTGGCTCTGATATTCCTGCATTCTGATTTCTGAGTTCTGCCTTCTGGGTTCTGGTTTTCTGAAATGCTCAGGATAGCAAGACTACACCATCTATAAAAAGACACGTTCTCGCCGACATCGTCCCCGTATGGGGAAGGCGAGTCGTAATTTTTTCATAATTCATCTTTCATAATTCATAATTTCCCCATGTATCTCCCCAACCTCATCAAACTGACCGCTGGCAATCTTGACCTCGCTCCGCAGGTCGCGGTGTATTACGTCACCATGCAGTGCAACCTCAACTGCGCCTACTGCGAGGATTTTGGCTCGCGCCGCAATCATCAGGTGACGCAAAATCCTTCAATGGATGATGCGAAGAAAATTTTGCGCGTCATTCGCTCTGGATTTTCGCGGCTGTGGATCACCGGCGGCGAGCCGCTCATACATCCGCAAATTTTGGAGTTGCTGGATTATGCGCGGAACGAGTTGAAGTTTCGGGAGATCAGCCTCATCACCAACGGGACGCTGCTTTCCAAATTCCTAATTCCTAATTACCAATTACCAATTACCAATCTCCTCAACCGCCTCATCATCAGCCTAGACTCCGTTGACCCTCACGCGCTGAACCTCGTCAGCCTGCCGAACCTCCACGCGGAGAACGTCATCGCCAACGCGCGCGCGGCTGCCAAGTTGCAAAAGTCTCACGGCTTTCAGTTGTCGCTCAATGCGGTCATCACGCCTGAGACTTTACCCAGCATGGATTCGCTGTTAAATTTTTGCGCGGAAAATAAAATCTGGCTTTCGTTCTCGCCGCAAGCGGTGAATAATTTGCCGCGCTATGAATTGGCGACTTCAAAAGAATATCGCGCCTTCATCAAGAAAGTTATCGCGCTCAAACAACGCGGCGCGCCCATTTTGGGAAGCAACTCATATTTGAAAATGTTGATGGACCAAACGCCTTACGAATGTTTCCCGACGCTCGCGCCGCGCATCATGCCCGACGGCTGGCTGGCGTATCCCTGCCGACCAATGGAAAAAGCGGGCGGCTCTCCTGCGTCGCAAGGCGGGCTGGCGGTCAATTTGCTCAACGTCAATACATGGGATGAAGCGTGGAAAATCGCGCAGGAAAAATACGGCGCAGCGCCGACCTCGTGCGTTTCTTGTTTTCAACAATGCTACGCCGAGCCGTCGCTCATGCAAGCGCATCCGCTGGAATATTTGCGCGAGCGCATTCGCGGCGTAGATTTGAGCGGGTATGCGCCGGGATAAATGGGAGATTGGTAATTGGTGATTAGTAATTTGGTTTCTGCCACAGAAATTCTTAAACGCGAATTACGCGAAAAGGCGCATTACGCGAATTTTTTTCTTTTCGCGTGTATTCGTAAGATTCGCGCCATTCGCGTTAAGGTTTTCTCCGCGTCTCCGCGCCTCTGCGGTAAAAAGGTTTTCCAATGAGAAATCCCGATGTCATCATCATCGGCGGCGGAGTTGCGGGCTTAAGCGCTGCGTTACACCTCGCAGAACGCGGACTTCATCCGCTCGTTCTCGAAGCGGATGAAAAATATTTAGGCGGAAGATTAGCGGGCGGCGAAACGATTCAAATCGGCGCGTATCGCTTTCGCCTCGAACATGGCGTGCATGGAATTTGGTCGCAGTACCGCAACTTGCAAGCGATGCTTGCGCGGCACAACTTGCGCCCCGTGTTTGTCCCCGCGCAAGAAGAAACGTGGATTTATCGCAAAGAAAATTCCGTGTGGCTTGCGCCCGTCGGCTCTGCGATGCGCCGCAGCATTATTCCGCCGCCATTTCATTATTTGCAATTATTATTTCGTCCATATTTTTTATCCATACTTGGCGTTCATGAGTTGCCCGCGCTGTTCAATGTTTGGGCGGGATTAATCATGGCGGTTGGCATTGATCCCATCGCAGAAAATCAACCCATGGAAGGCATGACTCTCGGCGACATGACGCGCAAATGGCCGCCTGCGTTGAGTTCCTTTTTTCTCGGCTTGGCGCGCAACGGACTCTCGTCGCATCCCGATGAAGTTTCAATTTCAGGATTTATTTCATTTCTGCGATTTTATACTTTGCTGCGCCGCGACGCGTGGATGTTTTCGTATCTGCCCGACGACGGCGGCACGAGCATTTGCGAACCGCTCGCGGCGCGGATAAAACAACTCGGAGGCGCAATCGAATTAGGGTCGAAGGTGACGCGCGTCGCCAAAGATGGAGATGAATGGCTGGTTACGCGGGAATCGATTCGAGGCGCGGAAACACTGCGCGCGAAACAGATCATCATGGCAGTGGATTCAAATAACGCGCAGAAAATTCTACGGTCAAGTTTTGGCGGCGAAATCGAAAATTTATTTTTCCCGCGCGCGGTTTCCAATGCCATCGTGCGTTTGTGGTTCGACGCAAAACCGCGCAACGTTTCTGAAGCGGGAATGTTCACCGGCGATTTTACGCTGCATAATTTTTTCTGGCTTGACCGAATCTATAATCCGTATCGCCGCTGGTCGCGTGAGACGGGCGGCAGCGCGATTGAAGCGCATATTTACGGACCGCCCGAAACGTTGGCTTTGTCCGATACGATATTGTTTACAAAGGCGATTACCGAAGTGCAACAAACCTTTCCTGAATTGCGCGGACATTTAATCAAGCAGCATTTGCAGCGCAACGCGGAAGTTCACACGCTGCCGCAAGTCGGCGAGAAGGAAAAATATTTGGGCGTTGAAACAAAGTGGGAGAATTTATTTTGCGCTGGAGATTGGGTGCGGCACCCCGCGCCGTGTTTCTTTTTGGAACGCGCCTGCTTAACCGGAATTGAAGCGGCGAATGCGGTTTTGGAAAAACGCGGTTTGCAAAAATGGGCATTGATTGAATACCTGCCCGCCGAGCCGTTTGTGGCGTGGATTGAAAAGTTGATGGCGAAGGGACGAAGGGCGCGAGTGGCGAGAAAAAAAGGATAAGTATTTAGTCGGTTCAGCGCGGCAAATTAGCGGATTGCCCAGCGTATAATTAACGCTAAGGAGAATAAATCATGGACGTCAAAATTTTTTTGTATTTCGTACTTCCAATATCCTTGGGCGTCGTTATCGCCTTGACGGGAGCGATACTTTTGTTTGTGGATTCTCGTAAAAAGAAAAAAGCCGGCGAAGTCGACATAGAAGATTGGGGATAACGGGCGGAAAAATCACATCCGCCAGACTGAGCGAGAATCAACCCGACAATACTTATCAGCCGATTATTGAGTATGTCTACACCGTCAACGACGCGGAACATCATGAGTTTCATCGCTATCGCTGGCTGGACGTTAGCGGGGTTCGGATTTATTTCCTGCTGTTTTACCGCCTTTATGACTTTTGTAATATTCGGCGCGACGCAGTAAATCGTTGCTAAAACAAGCGCGGCGCAGAAGTCTTACTCATATCGCTTTGTATTCAAATGTGTGATGGCGATGGCGAGCGCGTCGGCGGCGTCGTCGGGTTTGGGAATGCTGTCTAATTGAAGCAGCGCGCGCACCATGTCTTGCACTTGACGCTTGTCCGCGCCGCCATAGCCCGCGACGGCTTGCTTCACTTCGTTGGGGGTGTATTCAAACGGTTCGATCCCCGCTTTTTGCAAACAGAGCATAATCACGCCGCGCGCTTGTCCCACCGCGAGGGCGGTCTTGACGTTGCTTGAGAAAAATAATTTTTCAACAGCGGCGGTATCGGGTTTGCTTTTCTTGATCAATTTGTTGAGATCGTCGAATAACATTTCTAATCGCGCAGACGGAGTCGCGTCTTTTGGAGTTGAAATAATTCCGTAGGAAACAGCGACCAATTCGCCGTCAGGCATGAGGCGCACGAGTCCATATCCAGTGGTGGCGGTGCCGGGATCAATTCCTAATGCAAGGGTCATTTAAATGCGTAGGGGCGGATCGCGATCCGCCCCTACAATAATTACGCGGCTTCGAGCGCGGCAAGCGCTTCGTCTGAAACTTTGACGTTGTGAAAAACATCCTGCACGTCGTCAAGTTCTTCGATGGCTTCAATCATCCGCATGAATTTCAACGTTGATTCCACGTCGAGTTCCATTTCCTGTTTAGGGATCATGCGTAAGCCGGCTTCGTCGGGGTGGACATGGACTTGATGAAGCGCATCCGCGATGGTTTTGAAAGATTCAATGGGAGCGTAAATTTCAATCGTATCGTCGCCGTCCACCACATCGTCGGCGCCGACGACGACGCCGAGCTCAAACGCTTTGTCAAAAGAAAATTGGCTTGAGGGAAAAGCAAAATAAGATTTGCGATCAAACTGCCAACTGACCGCGCCCGGCTCCGCCATGCTGCCGCCGTATTTGGCGAAGGCGTGACGCATATCCGGCACAGTGCGGTTGCGGTTATCGGTGACGCAAGTGACCAGCAACGCAGAACCGTGCGGACCATAGCCTTCGAAGGTGATTTCTTCAAAGACCGTGCCGTCCTTATCTTCGCCGGCGCCGCGTTTAATGGCGCGTTCGATATTATCCTTGGGCATGTTTTCCGCGCGGGCTTTATCTACGGCGAGACGCAAACGAAAGTTGGAATCGATATCGCTGCCGCCCTCGCGGGAAGAAATCACAATTTCGCGCGAGAGCCGCGTAAAGATCGCGCCGCGTTTAGCGTCGGCTACGCCTTTCTTGCGTTTAATAGTTTTCCATTTTGAATGACCAGACATGAGAACTCCTTACAAGGTTACTTTAAGCGGCGAAATTATACTACACAAAAATTTGGGTTCTTTGCGGATAACAAAGATTTTTGCAAGAGTTCTATTCTTCGCCCTCGTCGCTTGCGGCAGAGGGTTGTTCTACGCGGATGATTTCGCCGTGATAATCAACGACGACTTTGAATCCCATCATGCCGAGATAGGCGCGCATTTCTTCGGGCATGCCCGTTTGCATCAACGCTTCAAATTGCTGGTCAATATTTTTGATCTGCCGCTCGATCATCGCTTTAGAAAAAGGATCGTCCTGCCCCAGCATTTTGGCGGTTTGTTCTGAAAGGAAATCTTCGCTGCCTTTCATCATCTCCGCCATTTGAGCAAGCACGGCGCGGTCAATCTGCGCGGCGGGGACGTGGCGACGAAAGCCTGCGTCGTCAATAACGTAACAAGGATCGTTGCCGATGAATCCGCTTTCGATGGGATTCCCTGATTCGTCTGTAACAAGTCCAATAAAGAGCGGTTGGTTGGTCATAGGATGAGCGACGTCATTGCGAGGACGCTAGTCCGAAGCAATCTCCTTGTGAGTAGGAGATTGCTTCGCCGCTAAGAACAAGAGCGCGGCTCGCAACGACATGATTTAAAAAACTAAGATTGCTTTCCTTCAATCGCGGCGAGCAGAATTGCGGCGGCGAGTCCAAGTCGGCAGTCGAGCTGCTTGGCGGCGTCCATGCTGAAGTCAATGTTCAACGCGTAGGTGAACGGATTGAAGTTTTGCTTGTAATCGGCAACGCGAGTCGCGCCGATGAACAAGTCGTAATTCTGCGGGACGAGGTTGCTGAGGAAGCGGCGCACCAGAGCCAATCCCATGCTGTCCTCAAAGAGTCTGCCGATTACGGCGTCGTTTGCGTCAAGGACTTCCCATTCATCGCGCAGTATTGAGGCGAGTCCTTTGCGGCGCAAGGCTCCCACCTTTTGAGCGCTGGCGCTATCCACTACATCGTATGCGGCGGAGAAATCCACGATCTGACGCGCTTTGATGGTCAACACTTCCTGCGCTTTGCTTTCATCTGCATACACGCGGATATCTTCGCGCAGTTTGAATAGTTTTTGCTCGACGTACAGCGCGAGTTTTCCGCTTGGGTCGAAGACGCGGAACTTTCCGCCCAACGCCATGACCTGTCGTTTTAATACATACTGATTGAAATCAAATGCAGTCATTTTTTCTCCTTGGGTTGATTACACGATCTGAACGCGAGTTCCTTCGCCGGGCAAGTGTAGATAATCCTCGCCAAGCGGCACGACGGGATTCGTCCAACGATAGATCCATTTCGCGTCTTCCGACCTTAAGTTTACGCAACCGTGACTGCGCGGACGACCATAATCATTATGCCAATACGTTCCATGAAAAGCGTTGGCTTCGCTTGTGAAGTATGAAGTCCACGGCACGCCGGGCAGGTCGTAATAATTTGTCGCGCCTTCTTCATCTTGATTGGTCATGTGCGCGGACGGTTCTTTGTGATAGGTTGAAAATTCGCCGACGGGAGTGCGCGTTCCTTTTCCGCCGCTGGAGCAGCGCGCCGAGAAGACCATCGTATTGCCTTCAAAGGCTGTAACCATTTGCGCGGCAAGATCAACGTGGATGAATTTGTCGGCGGCGGGAACTTCCGGCGAAAGCTGAGTCAGCTCCGCGTCGGGGATGACGCGCATATCGTGGTAGGGAACGTAATAAGATTTGTCTTCGTACTTGTCGTATATTTCATACCAGACGCTTTTTTCTTCGCGCGTTACGACGACCTTTTTTATCCAGTGCGTACTGCCGTAATATAAACGTCGTCCGTTTTTGGAATAGGTGTAAGGGTTGAGACGCGATATGCAAACGGGCGCGCAAATCTCGCCGAGCTGACCTTCGGGATGAATTTCATAGACGGGCTTTTGGTAATTGAATTCCACAGGTTGAATCCAACCCGAGTATGAATAGCCGTTTTCGATTTGATACCATGTCGCGTTGAAGGGATTTCCATAGCCCAAATCGCCTTGCGTTTCGCTTTTGAGTTCAACGACAACGTCAATGCCAAAGCGCGCGATCTCTTTCGCGCGGAACGAGGGCGCGTCAAAGAGTTGTACGCCGCTGACGATGATGCGTCCTTGCGAAGTTGGCGGCGCGGCAAGGGCGCGCTCGAATCCCATTTCGGCGAGGACAAATCCCAGCGCGCCCGAAGCGGAAAGTTTCAAAAAATCGCGGCGTGATAATTGTTTCAATTCCATGTTTACTTGTTTACCTGTTTACCTGTTTACCTGTTTACTTTTCCTAATAATGCACGTTCACCAAAGTCCCAACCGATGAGAAGTTATACAACCACTCAGAATCGGGGATGGAAAGATTCACGCAACCGTGACTCATCGGCGTTCCAAAATTATTATGCCAGTATGTGCCATGCAGACCGTAGCTCCCATAAAAATACATAGTGTAGGGAACGTTGGTTAAATAATATCCGGGTCCCGACATGGTGGTCGAAAGCAATTTGACCCAAATCTTATATTTGCCCGTCACAGTTGGATATTGCCATGTGCCCGTCGAAACGAGGAAAGAATTTACAACGGTATCGCCTTCATACGCATACACGCGCTGCTGCGAAAGGTCAACGTCAATCCAATGTTCGCCGCTGCCTGTCGCGGGCGCGTAAGCCATCGCCGTCGGCGCGACATATTCAGGCGTGGGCGTATCCGCGATGATCTCCGCAGACACAACGCCCGGCTCGCTCGTATTTTCAGCGGTCGCCGTCGGCTGCTCGACGGTTGGCGTTGCAGTCGGTTCGATATAAAGATTGGCTTCAAGCGTTGGAACGATTTCCGTCGGCGGGATGACGGTCGGCTGCGCGGAGGGAGTCTCCGTCGCGGTCGGATTCTGCGCCGTCAAAACCGCGTTAGGCGATTCCTTCGACGCTGTCGCTGGCTTGGCAATCAGCGCCTGCGCGAAAGGTTTTCCCCGCGCAACTTCTTGCGTCGCAGCGGACTGATTCAAAATGGAAGCCAACGCGGGAGAACTCATCGCCGACCACGCCGCGAACAAAAACACAGCGCATCCCATGACGGTCAATAAAGCGAGCAAGATCGCGTTGCGTTTCTTTATGTTTGCGGGAGAATTATTCATAAGAAGCCTTTGGTAAAGGAGCTGTAAACCTTGACGCGCAGAAGGACTTTTTTGTTACTGCGAAAATTCGCCGCCGCGGAGACTCCCTTCCCCTTTTGGGGGAAGGGTTGGGGATGAGGGAGAATTTAGCGCAAGGAAGAAGCGCGTCAGAAAATACGCCGCGACCCACGCGAGGA
>JAVHOY010000081.1:0-9663 GCA_036170295.1 bacterium | reverse complement strand
GAATTTAGCGCAAGGAAGAAGCGCGTCAGAAAATACGCCGCGACCCACGCGAGGAGATTCATCCCAACGAAGAATCCAATAATAAAATAATTTCCTGATTTGAAAATCGGCGATGGCGGCGGGTGCATGATGTTTTCAGCGCTTGAGAAAACTGCGCGCAGTATGACGATGTAAATGATATTTCCTAACGACGTAAGCCAAGCGATATTGAAAAGCCATAAACCGACTTGAAGCAAAACGCCTGTGACGGCAAAGATGATTGCCAGACGGAAGCGCGGCTCGGCGAGGAAGAGTCCGTTCCAATTGGCTTGCATAGCGAAGAGCGAAAGCGGCAGATAAGTCAGCCAGAAGACAATGCCCGTTCTGCCGAGCGCGGCGCTCCACGCGTGGAAGGTATCCTTGCGCAGGATCAGCCCGACGAATCCCGCAAGCGCGGCGGCGATGAAAGCGGCTTCTGCGGCGAGAACCCAAGATCCATGCAGGTACACGACGCGCACATTTGATCCCAATGATTTTTCTTCGGGACCCAAGAGCGCCATCAACGCAATGGCAAATACGGTGAGAAAGAAATAAAAGAGGGGCGCTTTATTTTTGTTCATGCGCGAATTGTACTTCATTCAACGCGAAGTAAATGTAGACAGAAATTCTGATTATGAAAACCCTTATCCACAGATTAGCAGATTTCTTCTCTCATCTGTAAAATCTGCGGATAAATAAAAAACTCATATTGAGAAGCGCCGCACATTGCTTGACAGATTATTTGCCTATGATAGACTCACAGCGTTTGGGGAGTAGCCGCCTGCGCTTGTTCATTTGCAGGGTGAATCGTCGTCATCCCATTGGTAAAAACCATCGGCGGTTCGTGCGTTCGTAAACGTTGGCGAGACCATCACAAAGGCGTGGTGGTCTCGTTTTAATTCTATGCTTAGGAGTTTTTACATGACGCGCGAAATTAAAGAACAGGAATGGCACACGCTAAAAGCGGACGATGTGTTGAAACATCTTGAAGCGCCGCACGAAGGGCTGTCTTCCGCAGAGGCGCAGCGACGCTTGGAAACTTACGGCGCCAATCAATTGAACGAAGCGCCGCGTCCGAGCTTTCTCACAATCTTGTGGGCGCAACTCAACAACTTTGTTGTGATTCTATTGCTGGTCGCGTCGGTCGTCTCCGCGCTGTTGGGCGATTATATAGAAGCCGCCGCGATTATGGCGATTGTGATTTTGAATTCGGTGTTGGGAATTATTCAAGAACAGCGCGCCGAGCAGGCTTTGGCGGCGTTGAAAAAACTCGCCGCGCCCGAAGCCCAGGTTTTACGCGACGGCGCGCGACATTCCGTTCCCGCTTACAACCTTGTGCCGGGCGACATTGTCTTTTTGGAAGCGGGAAATTTTATCCCCGCCGATTTGCGTTTGCTTGAAGCGATCAATTTGCGCGTGGAAGAAGCTTCGCTGACGGGCGAGTCGCTTCCCGTTCAAAAAAACGCCGCGACGGTGTTGGAGAAAAATGTTCCGCTGGGCGATAGAAAAAATACCGCCTTCATGGGGACGTTGGTCAATTATGGGCGCGGACGCGGCGTAGTGACCAGCACGGGCATGCATACGCAACTTGGACTTATCGCGACGATGTTGCAAAATGTGGAAGCCGAAGAAACGCCGCTTCAAAAAAGACTCGACGAACTGGGCAAGACATTAAGCATCGGCTCGCTTTTTTTGGTCGCGATTGTGTTTGTCGTCGCGCTGATCAACTACACCGAAATCGGCGGATTATTTTCCGCGCCGCTGGAATATTTCAAACAATTTGGCGCGGAGATTACCAGCGTTTTCATCATCGCCATCAGCCTTGCGATTGCCGCTGTGCCTGAAGGTCTGCCCGCCGTTGTGACCATTTCGCTGGCGCTGGGAATGCGCGAAATGATTCAACGCCACGCGCTGATTCGCAAATTATCATCCGTAGAAACGCTTGGCTCCGCCACTGTGATTTGCTCCGATAAAACTGGAACGCTCACTCAAAACGAAATGACGGTCACGCGCCTTTGGGCGGACGGTCAATTTTTGCATGTGACTGGAACGGGGTACGCGCCCAACGGCGAGTTTGAAGCGAACGGCGCGAAAGTGGACGTCAAGAAATATCCCGCGATTCTTTCTACGCTCTGGCTGGGATTGTTAAACAACGACGCGGAGGTCGAGATCACGGGCGAAGAAGATTCGCAACACACCTATCGCATCGTGGGTGATCCGACTGAGGGTTCGTTGCTCGTCGCGGCGGCGAAGGCGGGCGTGATTCACATTGAGACCGATGAAGCCTATCCGCGCGAGAATGAAGTCCCGTTTGATTCCGAACGCAAGCGCATGATCACCATTCATAATGTGCGCGATCCAAAACGACATGATCCTTCGCCGTTCTATGACGAGCGGCATAAAGATTGGGATGTGATTGCGGTGAAGGGCGCGCCCGATATTGTGCTGGAATTATGCACGCAATATCAAGGCATGGACGATAAGCCGCTGCCAATGACTCAAGCGGCAAAAGAAAAAATCCTTGCCGCCAACGACGCGATGACAAAGGACGCGTTGCGCGTTCTGGGGCTTGCGTATCGTTTGGACGAGGATGTGCCTGACGATCCTGAAAAAATCAACGCCGATGAGTTGGAAAAGAATCTTGTCTTCGTCGGTTTGGTCGGCATGATTGATCCGCCGCGCGCGGAAGTGAAACCCGCGTTGGAACATGCGCGTCACGCGGGCATCCGCACGGTGATGATCACAGGCGATTATCCCAACACCGCGAAAGCGATAGCCGAAGCGATTGGTCTCTTGCGTCCCGGCAAAGGCGTGATGACGGGCGCGCAGATTGATCATCTCAGCGACGACGAACTTAAGAACGTCATTGAAGATACGGATGTTTTTGCCCGCGTTTCGCCGGAACATAAAATGCGAATCGTAGACGCGCTGCAAGCGAATCATGAAGTGGTGGCGATGACCGGCGACGGCGTGAACGACGCGCCCGCGATTAAACGCGCGGACATCGGCATTGCGATGGGCGTCACCGGCACGGACGTTGCCAAAGAAACCGCCGATATGGTTCTCACCGACGATAACTATGCCAGCATCGTCGCGGCAGTGGAACAGGGGCGCGTCATCTACGGCAACATTCGCAAGTTTGTGTTCTTCCTGCTTTCATCAAACGTTGCGGAAATTATGATCATCTTCCTTGCGACTCTCGCGGGGTTGCCCGTGCCGTTGACTGCGATCCAGTTGTTGTGGCTGAATCTGATCACCGACGGCGCGCCCGCGCTGGCGTTGGCGATGGAAAAAGGCGATCCTGATATTATGGACCAAAAGCCGCGCGCAAAGCATGAGCCGATCATCAATAAATCTATGCGGCTTGGAATTTTCATTCAAACCATCACGCAAACTACCGCCGTATTGACCGCGTTCTCGCTGGGTTTGTTGTGGGAACTTTCTGCGATGGGACACGTTCCCGCCGCTGGGCAAAGCGCGTTTTCCTTTTTACTAAATTTCAACTGGCGCGTTGTAGAACTGGACGCGCTGCATACATCCGAGACGATGGCGTTTATCACGCTTTCGTTATGCGAGTTGTTCCGCGCCTACACTGTCCGCTCGGAACGCGCCTCGCTCTTCACGATTGGCATGTTCTCCAATAAGTGGATGCAATATGCGGTGGGAGTTTCCATTGCGCTTTTGCTGTTGGTATGCGCCGTGCCTTTCCTGCAAAATATTTTTAACACGCACTTTATGTCCGTCCGCGAATGGACAACCGTTTTAAGCCTGTCGCTTGTTCCCGCCGCGTCGGAAGAAATTACAAAATTCTTTTTGCGAAGAAACGAGAAATAAAATAAAAGCCCTCCAAGATTTCCAAAATCTCGGAGGGCTTTTTGATTCCTTGCCGCAGCGATATAATGACGGATAATATACGTCATGTGACGGTAAGTATACGTCTTGAGGAGTTTACCAATGATCGAGTCTTTGCTTGGTTCAAAAAATGCAGAAAGAGTATTGATCTATATTTTCTCGCGCGAGGAAGGCTATGCGCGCGAGATTGTCAGATATTTCCAGACGGATTTGAAGTCCATTCAAAATCAATTGGACAAGATGGAAGCGGGCGGTATATTGGTTAGCCGCGAGGTCGGGCGGACGCGCCCGTATATGTTCAATCCGCGTTATCCATTTTTGAACGAATTGAAGAATTTACTTGAAAAAGCGCTCTCCTTTTATCCACAGGAAGAACAGGAGAAATTGACGATGAACAGGCGCAGACCGCGTGCGCGGGGAAAATCTTTATGAAGCGGGTTAAAAATATGAGTCAAGCGGAATTGGCGGCATATATTCAAGACGCTTTGCAAAAAGAGGAAATTCATGTTGTTCTTTCAGGCGGGAGCGCTGTATCGTTTTATAGCGGCAACCAATATGTTTCAAAAGACCTCGACCTGATTAATGCGGGTTTTGCAAAACGAAGCAAAATCAAGTTGATTATGGAAAGGATGGGCTTTCAGGAGCAGGGACGTTATTTTATAAACCCAGAAGCGCAGTTCTTTGTCGAGTTTCCTGATGGTCCCCTTTCAGTTGGAGAAGAGCCTGTGAAAAATATCAGCGAATTCAAATTACCTACAGGAAAATTAAGAATTATTTCGCCGACAGACTGCGTGAAAGATAGGTTGTGCGCCTTTTATTTTTGGAAAGACCAGCAAGGATTGGCGCAAGCGGTGTTAGTCGCTAAAAGTCAAAGCGTTGATTTAAAGGAAATTACGCGGTGGTCAAAAACTGAAGACAGGGAAAAGGAATGTAAAACTTTTCAAGAGAAACTGAAATAAAAATCTCTTGTTATCGCGAGTAGCGGTCAAATCGAAAGCGACAGTTCTTAACGCGAATTTTGCGAATAAGCGAATAACGCGAATTTATAAAAAATCATTCGCAAAATTCGTTCATTCGCGCCGTTCGCATTAAAAAGAACGTAACTCCAACAAGATGCGGCAAGATTCAAAAACGTCTATCACTTGCAAATTAACCGCTGCCTTATCGCGCAAGAGATTTTGACTCATGCGTAAAGAGCGCGCAGACGGCAAGATGCGGCTCTTTCAAAGAGCAAAAAACTTAATGCGAATTTTCGGAATGAAGCGAATAATGCGAAAAAAATTCGCGCAATTTGCCCGATTAGCGTAATTCGCGTTAAGGACTGCGCCTTACCGCACAGCGTCTACACATGATTCGAGATTTTTTATACTCTGTCAGATTCAAATCAGGAACTTCATCCATTGTACGCAAGCGCAAAGCCCAATACAATCATTCCATGACCAACGATCAACGCGATCAAAAAAGCATTCACGCCATCAATCTTGGCTTAGGCTTCAATATTTTACTTGCCATCGTAAAGACGGTGTTCGGTATTTTAGGAAACAGCCCGGCGCTGTTGGCGGAAGGAATCAACTCCACTTCGGATGTGATGTACTATATCGCGGCGAGTATTTTTGTGCGCATGGCGAACAAGCCCGCCGACCGCGATCATCCGTATGGGCATCGTCAATTTGAAAGCATTGCGTCCGTTTTGATCGGCTCGTTTATTGCGGTAACGGCAGTCGCGGTATTTTGGGATTCGGTGGATAAAATTTGGGATCTGGTTTATAGACACAACGGTTCGTTAGGCTCGCATCCGTTTGCGCTGTGGGTCGCGCTTGGAACTGTAGTCATAAAAATTTTCCTCACCGTGTACATTCGCGCTCTGGGACGCGAGACGCGCAACCCCGTTGTCGAAGCCCTCGCTTACGATCATCGCAACGATTTTTTCTCCGCGTCCGCCGCCTCGCTTGGAATTTTTCTCGGTCAACACGGCTACCCCTGGGTGGATCCGCTCGCGGGCGCGCTGGTCGCGCTGCTGATTCTACGCACGGGAATTTTCATCCTGCGCGAATCTTCCAACGATTTGATGGGAGTCGTGCCGCACCGCGATCTTTCGGAGCATGTCGTCAATTTGCTTAAGGACGCGCAAGGAGTCCTCCAAGTGGAGGAATTGCAAGCGCACCGCTTTGGACCGCATATCGTGATCAACTTGACCATCGGCATTGACGGCTCGTTGACTGTGCGCGAAGGCGACGCGATTGCCAGTTTGGTGGAAGAAAAATTGACGCGCTCCATTCTAAATGTTCGGCGCGTGCACGTTCATTACCACCCTGCGCGTCCGCTCAATGCGCCGATAGATAACGATAATATATAGATTGCCTGACGTTGGCGATAAAATTTTTCGAGAGTTCGTCGCTCATATACTGGAGCGTTTTCACATCGTCGGAGACCAGCGCGTTGGGGTGGATCGCTTCGAGCGCGCCGGCTGTTTCAAGGTGCGTAATCTTTTCGGGGGTTGGCTGCGCGCGCTGGGTTTCATTCAGCAAGAAATAATATTCATAGGTTCGATAAACGGAACGATTGATTTCGTAAAGCGGAGTCAGCGCGCCGACGACCAAGAGCGTCAAAATTGCGACGCGATAAAAACTTGGCGCGCTCTTTTGAAAAAGCGCTTCGCCGCTCGTCAGCATGAGATAAAACAACGGCGCGATGGAAGCGCGCATGGCGAAGTCGCCGCCGCTGCCAATTTTGACGAACGGCGCGATGAAAAGCAGAAGCCCCGTCAGCGCCCAGCGCGGATTGCGCCATACACGCGGCGCGAGCGTCAGCCAGAGAATTCCGCCTTCGATGAGAAAGAAAACAAAAACATCTTTTATGGCAAGCGTTTGAAATCCGCGTTCTTGCGCGGCGGCGTTGGACGAGAAATACAAGTATGAAACGGTCGCAATCAACGCGCTCGCTAAAAGCAGATCATAGCGAATGGATTTGAAAATATTTTTTCTGTCTTCAAACGCTTCAATCAGCAAATAGGGGAACAAGCCAACGGAAATCAACGGGGCAAAGAAGAAACATAACGTCCACGCCAATAGCTTGATATAGATTTTGTTTGAGGAAAAAACAAGAAGGATGCACAGCCACGCAGGCACGGCTTGATTGAAGGTCCAAAATAATTGCGTGGTAAAAGACGAGTATTGCATTTTGCCCGCCCAAATTTCAAGATGTTGAATAGGCGGAAAAAGCGTCGGATAATCTTTGGCGTAAAGCAGCGCGCCAAGCGCGTCCATGCCGCTGAAGAAGATGAAAAGCAAAGCGGCTTTGAGCGCCGTTGTTTTTAATTTTAGGCTGATGTGCGCGATAGTCAGCGCAGCGCCGAGCCATGTCCACAGAAAGAGGAAGAAGTTTGCGGCGCTCCATCCAAAAGCCTTGCCGACCAGCGCGGAGGGCAGCCAATAGCCCACATAATAAACCAACATTTTGATGGGTCCCTTTTCGGGGGAAGCATAAATAACAGGAAAATCGTAATGGATCAAATCATGGAAAACCGCGTTGCGCCAATGATGATCCCAGTTTTGAAAGGCATATCCGCCGACGCCGGAGAGCAAGACCCAGAGAAAAACAAGGATGAAGGCTGACGGCTGAAGCTTGAAGGTTGAAGGCTCAGATTTTATGGAATGGTCGAGTCGGAAGAATATCCAAATGATGAGAGCCGCGATGGGAAGGGCAAACATCAAGCGCAGCCATCCCAGACAAAAGAGAATGAATGGGATGAGCAGATATAGGTAAGTGAGGCGGAACAGCCAGCGGGTTTGCATGATGGATTCATGTAGAGCGACATTTATGTCGCTTTTCAACGGTAGGGCGACATAAATGTCGCGGCACGGAATCAACGTCGTTTATAAATCAAGTAATCGTCTTTCTTGATTGTAACGGAATAATTCTCATTCAAAAATTGTCGCAACTCAGGAAATTCGCGGGAGGTGTCTGCGCCTGAGACCCAGGGTTTGTCAATGGCGACGACCTCGACGATGAAGCGCGGAGTTTTCTCTTCTAACTGTTTTATAAAATCGGCGCGCAGACTTTGGATGTAGGGAGTCGAAACGTGATGATAAAAATAAAAATCAAAGACATAAGATGTGGCAAGCGGCGCGCGGGTTTCGAGCATGGCGAGCAACGTTCCGCCGGTCCAATCCAACGGTTGGACGGTATCGCCTGTTTGCAGGTTGGTTTCAAGATAATGCGCGATAGCGTAGGCGCGGTCGGCGCTCTTTGCGATAGGTCTGCTTTCTATTTGACGGATGAAAGTATTGGAGGGGCGAATGTTTACGAGGACGGCAAGAAGAAAGACAAAGGAGGCAAGAGAAATGATGAATGGCTTGTAATTAGTAACTGGTAATGGACGATTGGTTAATGCAAGCGCGGATAACAGGCTCATGGAATACGCGAGCGGGATGTAATGATATTCAAAGAATTGTCCTGAGAGCGCGGGGTAGACGGCGTAGCCTGCGGCGAGCGCCGCGAGAAGATAAGCGCGCTTTTTATTTTCTTGCGATGTGAGATAAACGCCAAACGAAGCGGGAAGCAGCCAGACGGCTTGTCCGCCTAGTTTGACGGTTTGAGTCAATAAAAATGAAAGCCGAGTCCCGGCGGGGGTAATCTCCATTTGACCGTTGATCTGCGCGTATAGGGGCCAGTAATTTCTCGCAATATCAATGAACGGCGTCAGCGCGTTCTTTTGCGCCAGCCATAAAACGACGAGCATAATGGGGGCGACGAATCCGCTGACGGCGGGAACAAGAAAATCCCTCCAGCGTTTGCCCAGATTTGAAACGTGGAACAGCGCGATGGGAAGAAGTCCTAGCGCGGCGTGGGGTTTGAGAATGCTCGCCAAGCCGAATAAAACTCCAATGAAGAAGCTGTCGCGGGGCGAAATATCTTCATGCCGAAAACTAATCCATAAAGCAATCGCAATGAAGGGCAGGAAAAGATATTCGCGTTGTAGCGACATGAACGCGCCGCCTTGCATATATTTCAATCCGAAGAGCAACGCGGCGGCAACGGCGGGAATTTTGCCAAAACGGCGCATGAATAAAAATGTGATCGTGAGTAATGCCGCGAGAATCGCAAGGTCGAGAACGCGCAGGCGAAAAGGACCGAAGCCGCTAATCAAGCCAAGCGCATAATAGGCGATGTATGCGCCGGGCATTTGAAAATCGAAGAGGTCGCGGTAGGGCATGAGCCCTTTTTGCATGAGAAAGGCTTCGTATAAAAGCGGCGCTTCGTCGTGCGCGATGAGCCAGCGCAAAGAGAACGCGGCTTGCGCGAGGAGCAGCGCGGCGAGAAGGACGAGCAGAATTGTTTGGAGGCGGCGGATCATTGGGGAAAGAATGAAGGATGAATGTTTGAGTCGTTTTAAAATTTCCACTTCTTCAACACGTCTATCGCTTTGTAAAAAGTGAGATCCAATTGCAGCGGCGTGATGGAAACGCAACCCGCGGCGAGCGCGCCGAAGTCTGTGCCTTCTTCGACGACTCCTGTGGGCGCTTCGCCGCCGATCCAGTAATAGGGTTTGCCGCGCGGATCAACGCGCTCGTCCAGCGCGTCGCGGTAGACGCGCAGTCCCTGCCGCGTGACCATATAACCTTTGATTTCATTTTCTTTTAGATACGGCACATTGAGATTGATGACCACGCCTTCGGGCAGCCCATCCGCGATGACTTTTTTTGCGACGCGACGCGCCACAATCGCGGCGGTGGAATAATCGAGTTTGGATTTGAATCCTTCAGGCGAATCAAGCGAGACCGCGATTCCTTT
>JAVHOY010000080.1:0-4118 GCA_036170295.1 bacterium | reverse complement strand
ATGTTTTTCATCACGTCTGGATTTGCCGCCGCAAATTGATACGCCTCCCGCACCGTCACGGGCGCGGATTGAACTTCCGCAGGCATTTGACTCATGGGCGCCATGTTCAAATCGCTGGTCTTGTTTTGTGTTGAACAGGCGGATATTGCAGTAGTCAATAAAACCGCTATGAGGGAGAAAAATAAAAGTTTGCGCGTTTTTGAAATCATATTAGATCTCCGTAAATTGTTTATGATTTTTGCAGCGTTTGCCCGCTCAAGTAACCCAGATAGGCAGGCACAAGCGGAAGGACGCAGGGCGAAAGAAAAGACAACAAGCCCGCGATGATCGCCGTAAAATAAGTCGGCGCGGCGGCATATCTTGAAAACGATTCGATGTAATAACCGTTCTTGAAAGCCCAGATCGAAATCAGGCTCATTGTGTTCGTTAACAGTAACGCGCCAATCGTAACGATAAATACGCCGCTGGCAATCTTGAAATATTTTTGGTACGGTCTCATGCGTTTAAGCCAACCCGAAGCGCGTTCGAGTCCCAATGCCATCGCGAGAAAGGGTATTCCCAATCCAAGCGAATATCCCGACGCCAACCACATGGCTTGACCAACCGTCTGCTGACTCAAGCCCATCGTCAAAATTGCGCCGAGCGTCGCGCCAATACAGGGACTCCAACCTGCGGCGAAGAAAATTCCCATCAAACCTGAACTTGCATAATTTCCGCGCGAAGCGTACTGTACGCGGGTATCTGCATAAAACCATGGAATATGAATCACGTCTAAAGTTGCAAGACCGAACAGGACGACAACAATCCCGCCAACGCGCGCGATGATATTTTTATAATCCCCAAACAATTTGCCAAGCAGGCTGGCTGAGCCGCCCCAACCGATAATGAATACCAACGAGAAACCAAGCACGAACAAAAGCGCATGTAAAAATATTTTCAATCTTTCGCTTGAGGAAGAAGTCAATGTATCTGCTGTTTCAGTCATAAAAACACCTGTTTAAAAATGGAGGCGGCATAGATGCGGACGATACGCGATAGTCACTCAACAGGACGCGAATTTTTATTTCTAATTTGCTCAATGGCTTTGTCATAACTCAATTTATCCAATTCATGGGTAAGCGTCTCTGTCTGAACAATATTCGGAAAGGCAAACCAAACAATCCCAAGTCCGGCTAAAATTCCGGTGATGAAACGCATGATGGAATTGAACGAACCAAGCGCGTCGCCTGCATAAAAGTTTGCGGGCAGGGAGTTATTTGTCAAAGCCGCGAGCCATTGATTTGTATCGCGAAAACCCTGCCCAATGCCCGCCACATCGCTGACCATGTGAGAGCCGCCATCCAAAGCAATCGGCAATAAGAGAAGAGCAAATCCCAGCAATGAAAGCGGCTTGATTTTCTTTCGGAGCGGCGACCACGCAACCGCGAATAGCCAAACGCTTGTATAAAACGAAATCATGCGGTCTGACCAGGCAATCTTCCAGCCCATGCTTTCGCTGCCGATGAATTGGCGCAGAAGCATAGGGTTGAGCGTGTTCCGCCACGCCGCTTGAATTTCAGAAAGCGAGTACATGGTTTTTTCGCCGAAGAAAAAGAAGGAGCGCTCTGGGAGTTGATGGCAGAAAAATGAGTAAATGAAATATATTGCCTTTCCCGCGCCGTCCCAGCCGATATACATCAAGAGCGGCGCGAGAAAAGGAGTAAAGACCCACAAGCCATAAAGCGTAAGGAATATTCCAAACCAATGCGCAGAAACCCATTCGCCAATAGTTTGGGATGAAGGCGGGCGATTTGACAAAATACAAAATCCTTTTCGCGCGTCTTATATTTTCTGCCCGCGCAAGCGCAGGCTGTTGCTCACCACGAAGACGCTGCTGAACGCCATCGCGCCAGCGGCAAGCATCGGGTTCAAATAGCCCAGCGCGGCGGCGGGAATCAGGACGACGTTGTAGATAAACGCCCAGAATAAATTTTGTTTAATCGTCGCAACCGTTTTGCGCGAAAGATGAATGGAGCGCGCAACGCCGCGCAAATCGCCGCTCATCAAAGTCACGGGCGCGGCAGCCATCGCCACGTCTGTGCCTGTGCCAATGGCGAGTCCCACATCGGCTTGAGCCAGCGCGGGCGCATCGTTCACGCCATCGCCGACCATCGCAACAACGTTTGGCTTTTGACCTTCGGCGCTCGACTGCAACTTCTTTACTTCGTTCGACTTTCCTTCGGGCAACACTTCCGCCAACACCGCATCCACGCCGACTTGTTTGGCAATGGCTTCGGCGGTCTTTTGATTGTCGCCCGTAATCATCACGACCCGCAAGCCCATTTTATGTAAATCCGCAATTGCGTCCCGCGAATTTTCTTTGATGGTATCCGCCACTGCGATAATGCCAGCGGCTTGACGGTCAATGGCGACGAGCATCGCGGTCTTTGCTTCGGATTGAAGACGCGCCACTTCAGATTCGAGTTCGCCCAGCGATATTTTCTCCGCCTCAAACATTCTCTGATTTCCAACGATGACGCTTCTTCCTTCGACTTCGGCTTGGACTCCGTGTCCGGGAGTTGCCTTAAATCCAGAAAGTTCCGCCAGCGCCAACCCGCGAGTGGTTGCTTCCGCCCAAATAGATTCGCCCAGCGGATGCTCGCTGCCCTTCTCAACGGATGCGGCTAATCGAAGCAATTCATCATCTGTAATTTGTAATTGGTGATTGGTAATGATGTCCGTCACCGCCGGTTGACCTTTGGTAATCGTTCCTGTTTTATCCAGCACAACCACGTTCACTTTTCCCGCGCGCTCCAACGCCTCGCTCGTGCGGAAGAGGATTCCCATTTCAGCGCCTTTGCCCGAACCGACCATCACAGCCGTTGGCGTGGCAAGTCCCATCGCGCAAGGGCAGGCAATCACCAACACGGCGACCATGTTAATCAGCGCGCGCGTGAATTGCTCGTCCACATGCGGCGCAAGGAAATACCATCCAGCAAATGTGAGCAAGGCAAGCCCAATCACAATCGGAACAAAAATCGCGGAGACTTGATCCGCCAGTTTTTGAATCGGCGCTTTGCTGCCTTGCGCGTCTTCGACCAGTTTGATAATTTGCGCGAGCGCGGTTTCTTTGCCGACTTTGGTGGCTTCAAATTTGAGCAAGCCAAGTTTATTCAGCGTCGCGCCAATCACTGCGTCGCCAAGTTTTTTCTCAACCGGCAACGATTCGCCCGTCAGCATGGATTCGTCAATCGTGCTGCGTCCTTCAACCACCACGCCGTCCACAGGGATCGTCTCGCCGGGCTTGACCACGACCACATCGCCCACGCGGACGTCGTCGGCGGGGACTTCAGATTCCACGCCGTCACGAATCACGCGCGCGGTTTTGGCGCGAAGCCCCATCAATTTTTTAATCGCTTCGGAGGTGCGTCCCTTTGCGCGCGCTTCTAAAAATTTTCCAAGTTTAATCAACGTGATGATGACGGCGGCTGTCTCGTAATAGACATGCCCTTCCAGCCAGCCAAACGTGATCGGCAGCGAATATAAAAACGCGGCGGACGAACCCATCACAATCAGCACATCCATGTTCGCGGATTTGTTCCGCAAAGCCTTGAACGCGCCGACATAATATTGCCAGCCAACATAAAACTGCACCGGCAAAGCGACCAGCAGCATCGCGTAATGAACCCATGCGTCATGCGCCCACATGCCCAGAAAGCCAAAATCGCGCAGCATGGAGAAGGTGAATAGCGGTACGGTGAAAATTAAACCGATGATGAGCAAGCGGCGCTGTTCGTTGATTTCGCGCTCGCGCGCCAGCGCTTCCGCGTCTTCGGCTGCGCCGCCGAGTTCCAGCGCTTCAAACCCCGCGGACAAAACTGCGCGGCGAATTTCAGCCTGTGTAATAATCGTGGGGACATATTTCACGCGCGCTTTTTCGGTCGTGAATGTGACCTGCGCTTCGAGCACGCCTTCAAGTTTTGCAAGAGCCTTTTCCAAACGCGCCGCGTCGTTGTTATCGGATAAACGCTTGATGATTAAATCCGCGTCGCCCGTAGCGACTCCGTAGCCAGCGCGATTGACTCGCGCAATGACATCGGTCAGCGCAAGTTTGGCAGAGTCAAAATCAACAGTGGCGC
>JAVHOY010000079.1:0-4134 GCA_036170295.1 bacterium | reverse complement strand
TACGCAGCGTTTTTCGGCAACGTCGTGACCAAAACTTTATCCACGCGGCGACCGTCCATATCCATCACTTCAAAGCGGAAACCGCTCCACTCAAAATTTTCAGCGGCTTGCGGAACTCTGCCAAGCATGGTCATTACGAATCCGCTTAAGGTTTCGTATTCATCTTCGTGCGGCAAGACGGTAAAGTTAAACAATTCCTTAAACTCATCCACTTCCAACATACCGTCGAGCAACCATGAACCGTCCTGGCGTTGTGTGGCTTGCGGTTCTTCAAACTCCATCGCGCCGACGATCTCTTCGAGAATATCGTTGATCGTGAGCAAGCCTTGAAAGCCGCCAAATTCGTCCACCACCAAAAGCAGTTCCGTGCTTTTTTCTTTGAAGAGTTCCAACGCGCGCGAGGCGAACATCGTTTCGGGGATGAAATGCGCGGGCTTGATTAAGTCTTTGAGATTGATATTTTTGCCCGATAAACTTTCCACCAACAAGTCGCGTGATTTGACAATGCCGATAATATTTTCCAGCGAATCATCTCTGACGGGGAAACGCGAGTAAGGGCAATCCGCGATCTTCTGGCGAATCTCTTCAATTGATTCAGCGACGTCCAACCAGACGACTTCCGTGCGCGGAGTCATCAACGAATAGACGCGCGAATCGCCGAGACTGAAAATTCCCTCCACCATGTCCTGCTCGGATTCTTCAAACACGCCCGCTTGCGTTCCCTGATCGATCAGCAGTTGAATTTCTTCTTCAGTGACGAACTGCTCTTCTGTAGGCTTGACTCCGAGCAGCCGTAAAATTGTTTCCGTAGAAAAACTCAGCAGGCGCACAAGCGGCGAAAAAATTTTGGCGAAGAACAACATCGGCGGCGCGACGATCTCCGAGATATTTTCTGGGTCGCGCATTGCGAGTCGCTTGGGGACAAGTTCGCCCAGCACCAATGATAAATAAGTGATAGGTAAAATGCCAACCACCAAACCGATGATTGCGCTGTATGGCTGCAAAAGCGGATAATGATCCAATTGCCCATTGATCCATACGCCCAATGTCGCGCCAGTCAATGCGCCGATGAGCAGATCAATAGACGTGATTCCAATTTGAATCACCGAAAGAAATTGGTTTGGATTTTCCGTGAGTTTTAATACCACGCCCGCGCGCATATCCCCTTTATTTTGCTGGTTTTGCAGGCGCGTTTTTCGCACAGAAAGCAGAGCGGTTTCTGCCATAGCAAGCACGCTGTTTATCAATAAGAGAATTGCGATGGCGATCAATCCGCCGCTAAAATTTGTTTCTATAGGAATTTCTGACATGACGGCTATTGTAACTTATTTCTTTTGCGCGATCTTTTTCTCGACGTCCTTCAAGCGTTTATCTATCTGCGCGTATGTTCGTTTGACGATGATTGGCGCGATAAACAACAGCGCGATCAACGCGCAGGTCAAGGTTAATTCCAGTGTGCTGATGTAAAACATTTAGCGAACCTCAATGCCTTTTCCTGCGCGGACTTCGCCGATAATCCAAATCGGTTGATCTAATTCTTTCGCGCGTTTTTTGAACGAGTCTAATTTTTCGCGCGGAACGCCGAGCAATAATCCGCCGCTGGTCTGCGGATCGAACAATAACATTTGCGCGGGCTCGTCAATCTTTTCATCGAACGCGACGGAGATTTCAAAATGACTTTTATTGTCAAATGCGCCGCCGGGAAAAATTCCGCTTTCGGCGTAAAAGCGCGCGCCGCTCAAAAGCGGAATTTCCCCGTTTTCAATATGCAATGAAACGCCAGACGCTTCCGCCATTTCCATCGCGTGACCGAGAAAACCAAAGCCCGTAATATCCGTTCCGCCGCGCAGGTCAAACTCGGTAGCGAGCTGACCCGCGATTTTGTTCAGGCGCAACATCCACGCGATGGCTTCTTTCACATCTCCGTCGCGCGCTTTTTCTTGTTTCAGCGCGGTCGTCGTCACGCCGCATCCTAACGGCTTCGTCAGCGCTAACGCGTCGCCGACTCTCAATCCGTTTTTGCTGATGATCTTGCGCGGATCAACGAAGCCGATGGCGACTAATCCATATTTTGGTTCTTTATCTTTGACGGTATGTCCGCCCGCGATGACTACGCCCGCTTCAAGCGCTTTCTCCGCGCCGCCGCGCAAAATCTCGCTGGAGATTTCGCTCGGCAGTTGATCGGGCAGCGCGGCGATATTCAACGCGAGGAAGGGAGTTCCGCCCATCGCGTAAATATCCGAGAGGCTGTTTGCCGCGGCGATTGCGCCGTATTCGTAAGGAGTATCCACAACGGGCGTGAAAAAATCGGTGGTGACGACGAGCGCTTTATCTTCGCTTAAACGCCAAACAGCCGCGTCGTCTGGAGATTCCAGCCCAACCAAAAGGTCGGGATATGCGGCGGGGTCGAAGATGTTTTTGATGGGACGCAGCACCTGCGTCAGCGCGTCGGCGCTTAGTTTAGACGCTCAGCCCGCGCAAGCGGAGAGAGTCGTCAGGCGCACTTCGCGTCCTGTTTGTGGAATGGGCATACTTCCTCTACTGGATTACTGATGTTGCGCAGACAAAAGATTTTCACCACAGAGAACACGGAGTCCACAGAGTTTTTTTAGAAGTTTTCTCCGTGATTTCTGTCCGCAGGAGGCTTCGCGCTGCGCTCTGTGGTGAAACTGCGTAAGATGATCTGATAACTGATTACTGTCTTACGGCGTCGGCGTTGTATTCGGCAGCGGCAAGATAAATTGATTTCCGCTTGGAATGAAAATCGTTTGCACGCCGGGCGCGAGTTTCAAAATATATTGATATTGAAGCAGCGTGGCAGTCAGCGATTCAGACAGCAGTTGATTCGCTTTTGCTTCCGCTTCCGCATTGATCAATCGCGCTTCCGCCGCGCCTTTAGAGGCAATCACCGCCGCATCCGCTGCGCCTTGCGCGGTTTGGCGGGCTTGCTCGGCTTCCTGCTTCTTTTGCTCGACGACAAACTTCGCCTGTTGCGCTTGTTGTTCCGCGATTTGTTTTTGCTCCACCGCTTTGGCGTATTCATCGCTAAAGCGGATGTTGCGAAGCAGAAAATCCTGCATGATGATGTTGTTCGCGTTCAAGCCTTTCTGAATTTCATCGCGAATTGCCGTTTCCAATTCGGCGCGTTTGGTGCTGACCAGTTCCTCTACGCCAAATTGCGATACCGCATCGCGGATTGCCGCGCGCGATATTGGGCGCACTACATTTTCTTCGTAACGATTCTGCCAGACAGTATGTAACTGGATCAATTGTGTGGGGTCTACCGCATAAATGACCGAAGCGTCAATGAAAATCTGCTGACCGTCTTTCGTGCGCGCTTGAATCGAATCGTCGCCTTGCAATGCGCCTTCGCTGGTTGACGAGGACATGGTGTACGTTTGCCGTGAAATAGAATATTTTTGTACGCTCTCGACAAATGGGATAATCCAATGCAAGCCTGGGGTCAATGCAGTTTCGCGATAACCCTTCGGCGCAAAGGCTGAGATCACTACGCCGTACTCGTTGGCTTGCAGGAAGACCAATCCCGCGCCGACAGTGGTTAGCAAAAGCGCGGCAACGAGAAGAAAAACTACAAGCGAGGTTAATCCCTTGGCTGGCTGACTACGGCTGACGCGCGTAAAGATCAACACCAACACGCCAAAAAAAGCGATCCATGCAAAGGAAGCAAGTCCTTGCAGCAAACTTGAAATGTTCATAGTTTCCTCCGAAACGATTTGTAGATTTTGATCAGAATAAAATCTGAACGCAAAACGCGCCGTGATTGTACAACATTCTGAACGGTTGGCAAACATGTTAAACAACTGATGTTACGCACTTCCGCCACAGAGCGCAGCGCGAAGCCTCCTGCGGACAGAGATCACTGAGAAAAACTTTTAAAAACTCTGTGGTGAAAGTCTTTGGTCTGCGTAACATCAGTTAAATAAAACGCCGCCTTCAGGTAAGCGGCGTAAAACAATACGGCTCATGTGTAAAGAATGTGCAAAACCGTCATCGCATTGCGGCAATTATATGCTTGATATGCGCGAAAGACTTTGTTGTTCTCCAAAAGCGATCTTTGTCATGCGCTGTTTTGGTGCGCTGTGATTAACAATAAATTCACCCCATCATAACCCG
>JAVHOY010000078.1:0-4235 GCA_036170295.1 bacterium | reverse complement strand
TAAGAATCGTGAATATACATACAAAAATTTTTGGCAGCGGCTCAAAATACATGATTATGGGTAATAGCCAAGTTGTATTCAACGATGAACCAACGGGTCACA
The DNA here is from genome assembly GCA_036170295.1 of bacterium. Taxonomy (GTDB): domain Bacteria; phylum Chloroflexota; class Anaerolineae; order Anaerolineales; family Villigracilaceae; genus Villigracilis. The sequence goes on along the minus strand of JAVHOY010000078.1, from coordinate 4,133 downwards.
AGATGATGCTTGTACCCAGCTTTAGAAAAGGATAATGTTTTGCGGGCATATCTGGCTAACTTTTGGCGAAGCGTACAATTCCAGCGTTCCATATGGCAGGTTTCGCCCGTTTCCTTACCAACGCTTCGATGAGTTTCTTTTGGAAAAACTTTCTCGTACGCGTCCCAAAAATCACTAAAGGTATGACAAGCACGATACATGCTCTTTGACTCTTGGGACGATTTATTCATCTTCATGCAAGAAGGCTTGAAAATCGTTCCTGTGCCTCCATAGTCCAGTTTCAGATTTTGCAAATGATATAATCGCGGCATGTTTACAAAAGAACAGCAACTTATCGAATCAATGATTAAAGAATTTTGCGCGGCGAATGACATTTCGCTGGCGGAACTTAAATGGCAGCCGATTCCCTTTGCGGGCGAGTGGGGTTTTGCCACTTCGTTTTTTCAGACCGCTGCCAATGAAGCGCGCGCCGGCAAGGAGAGTAAGGGCGCAGCATTGCCGCGCCCCAATATCCCCGTGCCGCAGCGAGCGCAACAAATCGCCGAGCAGTTTCGCGGTCAGGTCGGGCGCGTGGAAGGCATTAGTCGAATTGACGCGGTCAAGGGATACCTCAATCTTTATTTTTCAACATCCGCTTACGCGAGTCGCGTGGTGGATGAAGTTCTCGCGGCGCGGTTTGATTTTGGACGCGGCGCGGCGAAGGCGGAGCGCGTGATGGTTGAATACGCTCAGCCCAATACGCATCACTCGTTTCATATTGGACATGCGCGCAATGCGATTTTGGGCGAGGCGCTTGCGCGGCTGGTTGAGTTTGCGGGCTATGAAACAATCCGCGCGTCGTATCCCGGCGATTTGGGACTCGGCGTGATTACCGTCATGTGGATTTACGAAAAATTTTATAAGGGACAAGAACCAGCGGGCGTACATGAGCGCGGTCAATGGCTGCTGAAACTTTATGTTGAAGCGACGGCATTGTTGGAAAAGAAAGAAAACGAAACGCCCGAAGAAACCGCGCAGCGCGAATCGTATGAAGCCGAGCGCCGCGAGATGTATCGCAAATGGGATGTGGGCGACGCCGATGTGCGCGAGTTGTGGCGCGTCACCCGCGAGTGGAGTCTGGAAGAACTGCGCGATGTGTTGCGTATGCTTGATGTAAAGATTGATGTTTGGTTTTACGAAAGCGACGTGGATAAACCCTCAAAAGCAATTGTGGACGAGTTGATTGCGCGAGACATTGCCACCGATGAACGTCCGCAAGGCGGCGCGGTGATCGTGAAGATTGACGAGAAACTTGGGCTGACCAAAGAAAAATATCGCACCAATGTTATTCTGCGGCGCGACGGCACGACGCTTTACCTCACCAAAGATTTGGCGTTGGCAAAAGTTAAATTTGAACAATACCATGTTGACCGTTCCATTTATGTTGTGGATGTGCGCCAGTCTTTGCATTTGCAGCAAGCCTTTGCGATTTTGAAGTTATGGGGTTTTCCGCAAGCCGATAAATGCTATCATCTCGGCTATGGTTTTGTGAGTTTGCCCGAAGGCGCCATGTCTGCGCGGCGCGGGCGCGTGGTGTTGTTCAAAGACGTCGCCGACGAAGCCGTGAAGCGCGTGCTGGCGGTTGAATCGGAAAAGAGCGGCGACATTCCCGCCGACGAGCGCGAGAAGATTGCGACTCAAATTGGATTAGGCGCGTTGGTTTATTCCATGCTTTCAGTGGATAACAATAAGGATATTGTCTTTGATATCAACGAAGCCTTATCGTTTGACGGGCGCACGGGACCGTATATTCAAAATGCGTATGTAAGGGCAAATTCGATTCTTAAGAAGTCAAAAGTCGAAAGTCAAAAGTCAAGCGACCTTCGACCTTTGACCTTTGACTATGACTTGACCGACCACGAAATCGAACTCATCGAAAAAATATCGCGCTTTCCGCAAGCGGTGGAGCAAGCCGCAAATGAATATCGTCCGCTGGTGATGGCGGCGTATGTGTACGAGTTGGCGAATACGTTTCACTCGTTTTATCACGCGGTCAATGTGATGCAAACCGAAGATGAAAACATCAAAGCCTCGCGGCTGCGTTTGGTCGCGGCGGCAAAGCAGACGATTGAAAACGCGCTGCGTCTGCTTGATATTCAAGCGCCGGATGTGATGTAGCAGTGAGCGTTGAATAATGATTACTTCAACCCATGATATTTATACTTCTGTTCAAGCAAAAAACGCGCGTTTGGATGGGGATGTATTATCCGTCACGCTGACGGATGGACGCGAAATTAGCCTGCCTATTGCCCAAATGAGTTGGCTCAAATGGCTGGCGCAAGCCACGCCTAAACAACGCGCAAACTGGACAATCGAACCCGGCGGTTTTGCCATCTATTGGGAAGATTTGGATGATGGTATTGAGATTCAGCGCCTGTTGAGTTTGCAACCGTTGGAATGACTTTGTCATACAAAGCCTTATGAATAAAAAAATCCCATCCACGCTAATCTTGCTCGGCGTATTGATTGCGCTGTTTTTTTTGTTTGCCGATGCGTTGGGAATTGGCAAAGCGGGCATTCAAGCCGCGCAGATATTTGGCGTAGAAATCGGCGTATTAATTGTTCTAGCGGGATTGGCGCTCAAAACGCTTCAAGAGAAAAATGAATTTCCTCTAAAAATATTTTGGCTGAACCTGCGCGATGGTTTTCAAAACCTGCCCGCGTTAACTTGGGTTATCGTCGGCGCTTTGCCCGCCTTCGTTTTGTTTTTTATCGTCCCCTCATTTTTTGATCCCAGCTTTCGCATTCAATATCCTGCGGAATATATTCGCCAACTTGTCCCCATCGGCTTTGACTTTCAAACCACGCTGCGCGCCGTTGAAGTTTGGCTGAAAGACCGCCAAGTCACCCCGTACGTCTTTACGCCTTTGGAGCATCTTTTATTAGCGCCTGTGTTGTTGCTGAAATATCCGACCTCGTATCATTTCATTGTCTTCGTAACGTTGAGCGCTTATTTAACGCTGAGTTTGGTTGCCGCGCTAATCAGCGCCGACGAGAATAAAAACGCGACGATTTTTATCGCCGCTGTTTCGATTTTTTCTTACGGTTTTGTCTTTGAACTGGAGCGCGGACAAACGCATACGCTCGCGCTCGCGCTGTGCGTCTTGGCAATTTATATTTTTCACTACCACCGCGACTTCCGCTTTTTAGCGTACTTGCTGTTTTGCGTTTCCGTTCAAATTAAACTTTACCCCGCGCTCTTTGTGATTCTCTTCGTTGACGATTGGCGCGATTGGAAAAACACATTGACCCGCTTTGTATCGCTTGGCTTGGCTAACTTTTTACTGCTCTTCCTCTTTGGCTTTTCATTCTTCTCCGCTTTTTACGACAGCACAATCAACAGCGTGCAATCAGGCGAACCCGCAATCGTCAATCATTCGATTCAATCTTTTGTGTATATGCTTTCGTCTTCCGAGTGGAATTTGTTCAACGGCGCAACCGCGCTGTGGATTGAGCGGAACGGCGCTTTGCTCCGCAATTTATTGTACGCATATTTTCTCGTCTGCTTTTTAATAGTTCTTGTCAATGCGTGGATAAAAAACAAACGCGGCTTCAACGCCGATTTGTTGCTAGTCTGCGTCGTTGGAAGTTTGGTTTTGCCCAGCATCAATCATGATTACAGCCTTCCGCTCTTGATGGCGCCGACTGCGCTGTCCATTGCGAGTTGGCACACGCGGGACTTTCCCAGTCCCAAAGCGCTGACAATCATTTTGACGACGCTCGTTTCATTCGCTTATTTTGCAACGCTCTTTCCGCCGCTATTTCGACCTTTGTATTTGCAAAATTCGCTGCCGATGATTTTTATTATTCTTACGGCGGTCGCGTTGCAAAATATGGTTGGCGCTTGGCGGGGCTTTACAACATAAATATCGCGTTACGTTGTGTATTAGACTGCGTTGGGTAAAAACGAAAAGACTCAAAACCCAATCCGAGTCGTTTTGGACACTGTCCTCAGCGCGGTCTTGTAATATAGGAGATTATGATGCCTATCAAAACCCTCATCATGGGAGCCGCCGGACGCGACTTCCACAACTTCAATACCTTCTTCCGCGGGAATAAGGATTATGAAGTGGTCGCTTTCACTGCGACGCAAA
>JAVHOY010000077.1:0-4252 GCA_036170295.1 bacterium | reverse complement strand
AGAAAGCCGTAGCCCTTGCTTCCGTTGAACCATTTGACTGTGCCGATAATACGTTCTGACATGTTTGCCTCCTTGGCAAAAAAAGAAATTGTGGAGGACCCGGTTCTTTCGCCAGAACAGACAAAACAAAACGGCTCATGGAACTTACCCATGAGCCGTTGGTTATACTTCCAAAGCGAACTTACTGGTATCCGTGTAGGCTTCTACTTTATCATGAGGGCGCTGATATGTCAATGAAAAAACGGGAGCAATCCATCTTATTTGAGCAAATTGAAGCAATGCAGCAAAGGATGTTTATATGTTGGAACGTTTTGATTGCAGCGCAAAACTTTCATTCCTATTCAAGGGAAAATTCAACGGCGCGGAATCTAAAGACATAATTTTGCTGTTGGCAAAAAACGCGAAATCAAAATTTGTATCGTCGCCCGCTTTTTTATTGGGAATAGGCATCAGTCGCGCAGTCAGCGGTTTATCGAGGCGCAGCGCAAGCGCGGATAAATCTAACAACAGCGGAGCGATCTGCTCGGCGGTCGCATCGCCTGCGAGCGGAATCGTATCCAGTCCCGTGCCGCATACGGCGGAATAAAGCAACGCGTCTTTGATCGTGAGCGTACCTTCGGCGGCGCGCTGCGCGAGAATCGAATCTTCGAGGATGGGTTGCATAAATCCGCTGAAGCCAGTGTGCGGAAAATCGGCGCGGTCAATGGCTTCGGTGAGAATGGCGGCGGCGGCAAGCGAACCGTGCAATCCAATTTTTGATACGCCCAATTTTTCAACCGCAGCGCCCAGCGAATGAGAATCAGCGGGAAAAGGGGCAAGGGAAAAATCAATGCCTTTGAAAAGTAATTGGGAATTAGGAATTAGGGATTGCGCGACGCTTGCAATGGCTTGTCCATGTTTTGTGATTTCGGAAATTAAATTTTTTCTGCCTTCTTCCAAAGTCTTTGCGTTTTCAAAAGCGCTGACGGCAAGATCAGCGGATTCAGTTGCGATAGCAAACGCGGGCGTATCGCTGTCATGATACGCGGCGGGAAAAAACGGCGCGCCCGCTTTAACGTTTGCCAGCGCGGCGAAACGCAAATTCGCAAAACCATTGGGCATAATCGTCGAGGCTTGTTGAATAATTCTCGCGCAGGCGCGAATGGCTTGTAGTGAAATTCCGCTTTGCTTGTCCGCCATTGCGCCGCCAAAGAAAATATTTTCGCTGACAGAAAGCGCTTCGGGAATGACCGCGTAACTTTCAGGGAATTCGATCAACGCAGGACCGAGCGCGGCATACGCGACTCCAATTTGCGGCAATATTTTTTCAAGGTCTTGCGCCAGTTGCGGAAGTTTTTTTACGTCGCCGTTCAGCAGTTTTGGAAACGGCGTGGTCGCCAGACGCGTCGTTTGCACTTCATAGCCTGCGCTTTCATAAGCCGCTTTTGCGCGCGCTAAAAATTCTCCCGCTTTTCGCAAAGCGTCTTCGTCGAGCGGATATTTTGGATTTAAGAAATAAGCAATAGATCGAATTTTCATTTTGTCTCGCAGGTCGTTTGATTTAGGCGCGTTTCAAATCTTCGCGGCAAAGAATTTTTATCGCGACAGATTCATTCGTCAAATTGTACGACTCTTTTTGTCTTAAAATCATCTGTGTTAGAATTAAATTAAGATCATTTTTATAGAGGCTTTTCGTGTCAGATACAACAAACAATCAAAATAAACTCGCGCCTGCCACTCCTCTTAATCCGCGCCGACGCGCGATTATCGTCGGCGCATCGGGCGGAATCGGCGCGGCGCTTTCGCGCAAACTCGCTCGCGAGGGATTTTCTCTCGCATTGGTAGATCGCAATAAAACGGCTGTGCAATCTTTATGCGATGAAATCAATGCCGTCGGCGAAATTCGCGCCCTCGCGTACGAACATGATGTGACGAAATATGATTCCGTCCCCGATATGTTGCGCCGCATCATCGCGGATTTGGGCGGCGTGGATTCCCTCGTCTACGTCGCCGGTTACATCCACTTCCCCGCGCTGGATGAATTCAACTTCGCGCAAGATTATAAAATGGTGGAAGTGAATCAACTCGGCGCTATGGCATGGATGAGCGCCATCGCGCCGCTTTTCCAAAGCGCCAAAAGCGGACAGATCGTCGGCGTTTCTTCCGTCGCGGGAGATCGCGGAAGAATCGGCAACCCAGGTTACAACGCATCCAAAGCCGCGCTGACTAATTATCTCGAAGCCTTACGCAACCGCCTCACAAGACACGGCGTAAATGTGCTGACCGTCAAGCCTGGCATGGTCAAGACCGACATGCTCAAATTGCCGGGCGCGCCGAAACCCATCTTGGCGGTAGAACCAGAACAGGTGGCCGAGTCAATTTGGAACGCTATGCGCAAGCGCAAACAGACGATTTACGTCGCGGGCATTTGGAAGTGGATCATGCTCGTCATTCGCCACATTCCATCGTTTATTTTCAGACGATTGAATTTTTAACTTTAAGACCTAACAGGTTTTCAAAACCTGTTAAGTCTTACCGAGCAAACATGAACCTCACAAAAAACTTTGTTCAACTTGAAAATTTCGGACATTCGCTCAGCGCGCCCGCGTATGTTTTAAACGTCCACACCTCCGAAGAAATTCACGCGACATTTGCATACGCAAAGAAATCTGGATTAACTGTCGCAGCGCGCGGAGCGGGACGCAGTTACAACGACGCGGCGCTCAACGGCGGCGGAATCATCCTTGATATGAGCGGCATGAACGCCATCACGCATTGGGATAAACAAAGCGGATTAATCACCGCGCAGCCCGGCGTCACGCTGGAACAACTCTGGCACAAAGTTGAACCCGATGGCTGGTGGCTCCCCGTCGTCTCTGGCACAATGAGAACCACTTTGGGCGGATGTTTAAGCGCGAATATTCACGGCAAAAATAATTTCAAAATGGGAACTTTCGGCGAACATGTGATTGAATTCAACGTCATTTTGCCCACTGGCGCGGAACTCGCTTGCTCGCCAAAGAAGAACGGCGATTTATTTTATGCAATCATCAGCGGCATGGGGATGTTGGGAATTATCACATCCGTGACAATGCAGATGAAACATATTTACTCTGGCTTGATTAGCGTAGACGCGCTCCCTGTAAAAAGCCTGCGCGAGCATCTCACTGCATTGCAAGACGGCGCGCCCAACGCGGATTACATCGTCGGCTGGATGGATACCATGACGGGCGGCAACTCGCTCGGTCGCGGACAGATTCACGCCGCGCATTATCTCCGCGAAGGCGATGACCCCAATCCGCGCGAGACGATGAAGATCGAGAATCAAATCCTGCCGCCGTATATCTTCGGCGTATTTCCAAAATCCATTTTGCATTATTTCATGACTCCCTTCGCAAATAATCTTGGCTGGCGGGCGGTCAGTACCGCAAAATATATCGCTTCGTTACGCAAACATACTTTCCGTCAATCTCACGCGGCATTTCATTTTCTTTTGGATTATGTCCCCGACTGGGAATTTTCCTACGGCAAGGGCGGACTCATCCAGTATCAATCCTTCCTCCCCAAAGAAAGCGCGGAAGACACTTGGCGCGAGATTTTGACCCTGTCTTTGAAGCGCGGCTTGCCCTCGTATCTCGGCGTAACCAAACGCCACCGTCCCGATAAATTCCTACTCACCCACGCCGTTGATGGATTCTCGCTCGCGCTAGATTTCAAAGTCACAAACGGCAACCGCGTCAAACTTGGCAAAATGCTTCAAGAGTTTGACAAGATTGTTTTGCAAGCGGGCGGCAGATTTTATTTTGCCAAGAACAGCGAAACCTCCGCAGAAACCGCGCAGACATTTTACGGCGCAGAAACCGTCGCCAAATTTAGAAAACTAAAAAAACGCTGCGACCCGCATGGGTTGTTGGAATCGGATTTATATAGAAGAATATTTGGGTGATCAAAGTAGGGGCGCATCGCGATGCGCCCCTACGGAATTTATTGGTATGAAAATTGAAATCATTGATTTAGGTCTCATCGAGTACGAATCCGCGTGGAAATTGCAGAATGAATACGCGGCGGAGATTGCTGAGGGAAAACGTCCGCCCACGTTGTTGTTGCTTGAACATCCCCACGTTTATACATTTGGACGCAAAGGTCACGCCGAAAATTTATTGTGGAATGAAGAACAACTAAAGCAAAAAAACATTTCCACGCATTGGGTAGATCGCGGCGGCGACGTCACTTATCACGGTCCCGGACAATTGGTGGGCTATCCGTTAATTCC
>JAVHOY010000076.1:0-4280 GCA_036170295.1 bacterium | reverse complement strand
CCTTCCCCCAGAGGGGGAAGGAAGTCAGAGTCCCCTCTCCCTGCGGGAGAGGGTTAGGGTGAGGGTTCTCTCAAATAAACTTCCAGCGCGCGCAGACAATTTGCGCTCAACTTATGCCCCACTTCGTCTTCGCAGTATGTGATTCGCGCGCCGGCAGATTCCATCAACGCAATGGACGCGCGCGCGCGGTCAATGGGAATTAGTTTATCTTGCGTTCCATGCGCGACGAAAATATTTTTGCCTTCAAGCGGTTTTTGCGAAATGATATTTTCCATGCCCGACGGAACGAAGCCCGCCAACACGCCCATCTTGCGGACGCGCTGCGGATAGCGCATGCCCACGATGTTGGTCAGCGCCGCGCCTTGACTGAATCCCATGACGTCAAACTGCGCCGCGTCCAACTTGACCGACGCTGAGTAATCGTCCACCAGTTGAATCAGCGCTTCGGCGGCGGGCTGAAGCGTCTCAAAACTGGGGCGACCAAACAAGGTAGGATCGTTCTTCCGCCAAGAGAATCCGCTTGGGTCGGCGGGATGCGGCGCGCGCGGCGCGACGATCCAATAATTAGAAGGAAGCGCGCGCGTAAAAATCCACATTGAATTTTCGTCGCCCGTCCAGCCGTGCAGCATGAGAAGTAATCGCGGATTGGGAGAATCTGAAGCGCGGACGCGCAGAGTCCAATTGCCAAAAGTAATGAGTTCGGTGTTAGTCGCGGCTTGCACGTTTTGTAATCCAATCTAAAATGTAGAGTGAGAGAAAAATCAAACCAATGGGAACGAAAGCGCCGAGCAGGCAAAAAAATCCCATCAGCGCCGCGCCCGCGCCGTAGATAAGATAAATCAAGCCGACGCCGAGAATGAACAGAAAAAGCAATGCGCCAACGATCAGGCGCACGTTTGTATCTTTGACGTATTTACGCAGATCGCGGGTCATTATATTTTTTTCCAAAAAGCATTTTGTTCACGCGGCGTTCCCATGAGGCAGCGCGTTTGATCTGCGGCAGCATTTTCTCAATAGCATCTTCGCCCCTCTGTGCAACATCGGCAACGGAGACATTACCAAGCAGTTCAATATGATGCACATGCGGACGAACAATAACATCGGGCGCGTCCAGCATCAAGCGGAAATGAGAAACGGCGCGGCTGCTAATATCCACCCCGCGCATAAAAATATCATAGGATTGGGCAAGATTCATGCGCGTGATGCGCTCCGCGATCTGGCGCGGAATAATGCTTGGCATAGGGAAGATATACGGACGCACCGGTTTATCGATCGGGTCATTAAGTACAATTGCAATGATCGGCAGTTTGGGAGATAACATGCGCGCCACCGAAACAGGGACGGGATCCAACACGCCGCCATCCATTAACTGCATACCATCCAACTGATGCGCGGGGAAAATTCCGGGCAATGCGATGGTGGACAGGATGGCGTCTTTCAATCTGCCTTCAGAGAGAATCACTTCGCGGCTGGTTTTGATATCCACCGCCGTCACCGCGCATGGAATTTTCAAGTCGGCAAATGTTTTCTCGCCGACCACTTGATCGAGCCATCTACGCACGCCCGAAAGTCCAAGCAACGAGGGTCCGTCGTCGGCGTCGCGCCCATAGAGTTGCGACTGATCTACTGATTCAAAAATGGTTAGCAGTTCGGCGGGTGAATTTCCCAAAGCATACAACACGGCGATAATGCCGCCAAAGCTGGTGCCTGCGACAGAACGAATTTTGTAGCCTTCTTTTTCGAGACGACGAAGGACGCCAATGTGAGCGTTTCCTTTGGCTCCGCCGCCGCCTAATGCGAGTGTGATGTCCATAGTTTTTTGGTAATTGGGTAATTGGGTAATTGGTGATTAGCGATTGGTGATTAATAGACTGTGTTGAGCGAGCAGATTATACCTTGCGGCGTAGCGCGATATTTATATCGCGTTTAATTCGGGTCGCGGATGAGCCAGACGGCTACTCCGCCGCCGATCAGCGCGGCGAAAATTAATACGCCGACGAGAAGACTCGATGAGTTGTCGCTTGATACGGGCGCGGGCGTGGATGTCGGCGAAGCGGAAATCAAAGTCGGCGACGCGGGGAAAAATATCGTGGGCGTGAGCAAGATCGGCGCGGGCGTGATCGTTATGGTGGGAGTCATAATCGCGGGCGCGGGTTGAGTCGCTCCGCGCTTGACTAATAATTTCTGTCCCTGATAAACGATCAGTTCGCTGCCAAGATTATTTAAGGCTTGAATGTCTTTAATCTTCGTCTGGTAATCAATAGCGACGTTCCACAAAGTTTGTCCATATTGCAATTCATGATAGACATCGCCATTAGGCAGAGCCGTGCTCACAACCATAGGCACAATATATTGACTCGCGCCCGACGCATTTGAACCTGGCGGAAGGCTCGTCAGAATCGAGGAGGCATCGTTCTGCATTTGACCTGAGCCTGTCGCGGCGGCGGCGTCCAACGCATAATAATATCCGCGCGCGCTTTGCGCTATGCCCGCGCCGATATGTGTGTAATTCGGCGAGAACATCGTGTTCATGTGTAGGTCGTCTTGCCACGCGGCTGGAACGCCATCCCACACTAACGGGTTGCCAGTACTTAAAATATTTTCAGAACGAAAACCGCCAAGAGAAAGGTCGCCTGACAATGGAAAGCCAAGCGCCAGCAATTGCTGGGTGTATGTTGTGCCCGGACGTTCATGTGTGACGTAGCCCGTAGACGCCATATAATTCGCTTGCGATTGCGCGGACTGCATCAACGCGGAGTGAACCGCCAGCGCAGAAAGTCCGCGCGAAAGGCGCAAACTATTGACCGCGTTGATTAATTGATCGGGAGTGGTGATGGCGTCGCGGAACGGCTGCGCGGAAACGCGCTGCGGCGCAAGCAGGGGAATCAACATGAGCGCGAAAACAAATAGAAGCGAGATTTGTTTTTTGTTCATGAGTTGAATCTATCACAAAAATCCGTGGCGCGACATTTATCTCGCGTGCAAACCTGCGACATAAATGTCGCGTTACAGAACCGCTGACAGCGCTTCGAGCAAACGATCCACGTCTTTTTCCGTGTTATATCCCTGAATAGAAATGCGGATTAATTTTTTATCTCCCCATGTGGTCAAAGGAATTTCAACGCGGTACTCGTCATACAAACGCGACTTGAGCGCGACGATGTCGGTATCTTCGGGCAAAGGCGCGGCGGCGAGCTGCGCGAACCAATCATCATCGTTGGAATGAATCGGCGGCAAGCCTGTCAACTTGCAAACCCGCGCCTGCGCGTCTTTGACCAATTCATGGCAAGCGGCGCGGACTTTGTCCCAATTATTTTCTTGTTGAAATCGAATCGCCGCTGGCACAGTTAAGAATGCCGAGACGTCGCGTGTGCCCCAATATTCATGATGATCCACAAATTGCGAGGCGCTCGGCGCGCTGGATTCATATCCCCACGAAACGACCAAAGGTTTTAGCAAGCGCTGCATTTCAGGACGCGCATACAAAAAGCCCGCGCCCTTTGGCGCGCACAACCACTTATGCAAATTGCCTCCGTAAAAATCCGCGCCGAGAGAATCGAGATGCAGCGGAAGTTGTCCCGCAACATGCGCGCCGTCAATGACCGTGATGATTCCCGCGGCGCGCGCGCGTTGAATAATTTCCTTAACGGGAAAAATTAACGCGGTGGGCGAAGTAATGTGACTGAGAAAAATAATCCGCGTGCGCGGCGTGACTCCCGCCCAAAACGACTCAACAAAGGCTGTGTGAGATTCCAAAGAAGTCGGCTGATGGACATAAGTAAATCCGCGTTCTTTAGAAAGGAATCGCCATGCGCGATCCATCGCGCCATATTCATGATCGCTGGTCAAGACTTCGTCGCCCGCGCCGAGTTCAAGCGAACGCGCCGCAATGTTCAGCGAGATGGTCACGTTTTGGGTGTAGACCAAATTATCCGCGTGAGTTCCAAGATATGCGCCCAGCGCCGCGCGCGCGTCCGCCATCAGCGCTGTTAAACGTCTGCCCATAAATTCAACGGGCTGATTTTCAAGTTCGCGTTGCCAACGTTGATATTCATCGAAGACCGGTTTCGGCGTCGCGCCAAACGAACCGTGATTGAGAAAAGTGATTGAAGGGTCAAGCAGAAATTGCGAGCGGAGGTTGAACATTTATATTCCTCGATATATTTGACTTTGATACAGATGAGGATAATCTACGCGGAAAGAGAAGTAGACCTCTTGCATAAGTCTTTTCTATTCACGAAGGACACGAAACAACGCGAATTTTTTATGTTTTTTCTTCG
>JAVHOY010000075.1:0-4288 GCA_036170295.1 bacterium | reverse complement strand
TGTTTACTCATCGGCATATTCACGCTCGCCAGTTACGGCGAAAGTTGGGACGATCTCTCGTTGCAAAAATACGCCGATTATTCTTTGCGAACTTATGCCACATGGCGCGCGCAAGGAATCATGCCCATCACCGACAAAGATTTGGGCGACTACGGTCCCGCATATATGATGGTCGTCATGCTTGGTTCGCGCGCGATAAGTTTTCTTCCGCTCAACCCCGCAGATATTCGCCACATTTTTTATTTCCTCACGCACCTGCTCGGCGTATGGGCATTTTACGAACTCGGCAAACGTTGGCTCAGCGCCAACGCTGCAATGTACGCAACGCTGCTCTACGCAACGCAACCGCTCTTTTGGGGACACGCATTTATGAATCCCAAAGACACGCCCTTCCTCGCGTTTTTCATGTTGAGTTTATTATTTGGATTGAAGATGATCGACTCGTTGAAGTGGATCGAACATCCCGAATTGAATCTGCCTCTCAAATTGCGCGTCTTGACTACGCTTGGAGTTGTCGCTGTTTTCGGAATGTTCGCCGCCACTGAATTGATTCGCGCATCCATCGAGTCTCTTGTCCGCGCCGCATCGTCCGGCGAAACAAATATTATCTCCCTCATCGCATCCGATCTTCATAAAGTCAATCCCGAAGTTTATATTCAACGCTATTTTGTTTTCTTTCTTTGGTTTCGCGCCGCTTTCTTTCTTCTTTTCTCTGCAATTACTATTTACCAATTACCTCGCCCCATTCTCTACACTCTACTCTCCATGTCCTTCCCTGCCTTCCTTCTCGGATTTACGACCTCCATTCGCGTCGTCGCCCCATTTGCAGGGATAATCGTCGCGCTGTACGCATTTCGCAAACTTGGCAAGCGCGCCTTTTCCCCGCTGCTTATCTATTCTCTGCTTACTATTGTCTTCGCCTACAACGCATGGCCCTATTTGTGGAGCGATCCCATTGGACATTTCATTGAGGCGCTTCAAACCATGTCCAAGTACCCCTGGTTTGGAAAAGTATTATTCAATGGCGCAGAGTATGCGCCCACCGAATTGCCTTACAGCTACCTGCCCGTTTTACTGGCGCTTCAATTCACAGAACCGATTTGGATTTTGTTCGCCATCGGTTTAATCGGCGCGGTTATCGCATATCAAGAAAAACATGAGTTGCTTGCCTTAACGGTTATCTGGTTCATCCTGCCGCTTCTCGGCTTTATCGTCATGCGCGCGGCGTTGTACGATAATTTCAGGCAGATATTTTTCATCTTGCCGCCGATATTTTTCATCGCGGGCTTGGGGATGGAATCGATTCTCAAACGCGCAACCAAACCCGCACTTCAGGTTTTAATCGCGTGTTTGTTAATCTTGCCGGGCGTCGCAGCCAGCATCCGCCTGCATCCGTATGAATATGTTTATTACAACAGTCTGATAAAAAATCCAAATGGGAGATTTGAGTTGGATTATTGGGCGACTTCATACCACGAGGCGGCGGAATATATAAACGCTGTTGCGCCGCCCAATGCAAACATCATGGTCGTGGGTCCCGGGCAAACTGTGGATTTATACATCCGCGAAGATTTAACCGTACTCTCTGACGACGAACCAACCACAAAGCCGTTTGAGTACGTCATCGTCACCACCCGCTATAATTACGATATTGAGAAATATTCCGACGCGAAGATCGTTTATAGAGTCGAACGCGACGGGATGTCGCTGGCGGTCGTCAAGAAAATTTCAAAGTAGATCATCCCAAAAGTTATTGCTTCGCTAAAATTTTATAAACATCGGCGGGGATGTCTGCGATTTTATAAATGCGAACATACTCCGCGTCGTCCATGAAAATAACGCGCTCAGGTTTAACGTCCTGCAACACGCGCATAAGTTGGACGTCGTCGGGTTTGTCCTTTTCTCGCACAGGGTATAAAACAAGGTAGTCGGCGCTTTGTATTCCCTCGACATAAGGAAGTTTATTTTCAGAAAAGCCGATTTTCAACAAATCGCTTTGCCCCGCGAAAAAATATGAAAAGCATCCGCGCGCCGCGTACGCAATGACACGCAGTTCTTTTGCGTTTGACTTTTGCGCGATGTATTCAGCGGCTTGATCCAAGCCTTCGCCGTAACCATGTATTCCGCCCGCGCTTACAAATGGATTTTTATAAGTGTAATAATAGGGATAATATAAAAGCGCGCCGCCCAATTGAAACGCCATCAAGGCAATAAAAATTATAGGGAAGATGTAAGCGCGGTTCAAGGCGCTCCATTTTTTTTGCGCCCAGATCAAAGCGTAGCCCCAGCCAATTCCCGCGACAATATCCAAACTCACAAAACTGCTGAGAATATAATGCGCGGAGTCGCGTCCTTGCGCCACGCCAAATAATACGATGAATAGCGCCGCGAGAATAACAAGATAAATTATCGTGGAGCGGATCGGTGCGGGCATGAGCGTTTTATCTTTTGACGCGAAAAACAACGGGATGAGAATCAATCCGAGCCACGAGATCGGCGTCGAGGAAGCGAACCAGCGGCTGATATATTGCCCCACGCCGCCAGCCTTCGTGACAATATCAAAACTTGCGGGCTGAAGTTCCTGAGTCACATCCAAGCGCGCGCCTTGAAAGGCGTAACTAAAGGCGTTGCCGTACACTTCGTAAAGCATTTTTTGAGGCGCCACCCACATGCCGGGCCACAAAAGAATATAAACAAAGATTGCCGCGCCGAGCCAGATTGCGAATATTTTTGCCGCGCTCCCAAATTTTGACGCGAGCGTTTTTTCGTCGCGCTTAAATAATTCCACAAAAAGAATCAAACCGATCAATGGAATCAGAACGATGGACGATGACTTGGTTAACTGCGCCAATCCAAACGCGGCGCCTGAAACGAGCAGGTATATTAACTTTCGCTCCTTGTTTAGATAGACCAACATGCCGAGCAAAGCGACCAGCGCGAACATTGCCAACATGCCTTCATGGTTAATCAGGCGCGAGACGCCGAGAAAAAACGGCGCGTTCATTGCCAGCGCAATAGATAGAAAGGCGACGTTCTCGTCAATGAGCGCTTGTAAAAGAAAAAAACTCAATAACGCTAAAACGGTTATTAGCGCAACTTGAATCAATCGGCTGTTGCGAATCAGCGGCAGAGAATCTTTTCCGCGCGCGCGCATGAAATTTTCAAACAGCGGCTTGCGAACGTCGAAATATCCCTGACCCAAACCGCGATATTCGGGGAAATAAGAAAGCATACCCGCTGTCACCACCCACGTCGTTGTTACGGCGGGATGATAATCGTAAACGGTAGTCGCAAAATCGCGATGCGCGAGCGCGTAATAAAAATTTGAACCAGAGATGATCCACCACGGTTCGTCGAGCGTGGCGAATTTGTCAATGCCCGCGACGCGCGCAGGAACGATCAACGCGAACAGAAGAAGAGCGAGCAGTCCTTTATGTTTATTCATAGTTTCTCATTGCGCGGGTTTTAAGTTTGCGAGCGCGTCAAAAACGCTTGCGGGAATTTTATCGGTTTGATAGACGATTGCGTATTGATATCCATTCAGCCAAATTTCGCGGAGAGGTTTTACGCCAGACAGCGCTTTCAAATAGTTCGCGTATTTGCCGTCCTGTCCTTGAGCCGCGTAGTAAACGACCAGATAATCGGCGGACTTGATCGAATCTAATAAGTCTTGCGTATGCGCGCCATCGGCGTAATATGGTTTGAAGCGCGCGGTCTCGCCCGTGTAAAAGTAGGAAAAACATCCGCGCGCATAATAAACAAGCGCAGTCGAATCTTTTGCGTTGGGCAAATCGGAAAGATACTGCCCCGCGAGTTCCAAACCTTCGCCATAAGGAAAAAGCGGAAAATTTTTATCGCGTCCATAAAGCGGGTTTTGATAAGTGAAATAATATGGAAAAGCCGAAGCCGCGCTCCACGCTTGAAGGGATAATAAAAACAATAAGCCGATATATAGAATTCGTTGAAATTTAATCGCGGCAAAACGCTTTTCAATTTGTTGAGCAAAATAAAACCATCCCAACCCCGCCAGCAAATTCAACGCGAGATAACTGCATAAAAGATAATGCGGAGAGTTGCGTCCCCGCGCAACGCCGAACATGAGAATAAACGCGGCGGCAGTAGTCCATAACAACGCAAATAATATATTACGCTCCCTCGCCCTTCCCCTCTCCCAAAGGGAGAGGGAACATAATAAAACGCCGAGCCACGTCAGCGGAGTGGTTCTGCGCAAGATCGTTGCGATCAACGATAAAAAGCCCGCGCTGTTCAAATCAACGGCAAATTGAGA
>JAVHOY010000074.1:0-4292 GCA_036170295.1 bacterium | reverse complement strand
ACTGAGGCATGAGCAAAATTATACAACGGTTTATCCGCAGCGCAAAGCAGCGTGATAGAATCGCCGCACCTCTTCTTCAAAAGGAATCCTTATGACCGACATCAAAGATTTTTGCGAGCGGCTCGTCGGCAACCTTGAAAAAGTGATTATCGGCAAGCGCCAGTCTATTGAGTTGATCGTCGTCGGCTTGTTATGTCAGGGACACGTTCTCATTGAGGATGTGCCCGGCGTAGGTAAAACGATGTTGGCGCGCAGCCTCGCTCGTTCGTTAGATTGCGCTTTCAATCGCATTCAATTCACGCCCGATATGCTTCCCAGCGACGTGACCGGCGTTTCCATTTTCAATCAGAAGAAAAACAACTTTGAATTTCGCCCAGGTCCGATCATCGGACAAATCATTCTCGCAGACGAGATCAACCGCGCCACGCCCAAGACTC
Organism: bacterium; assembly: GCA_036170295.1. Classification (GTDB taxonomy): domain Bacteria; phylum Chloroflexota; class Anaerolineae; order Anaerolineales; family Villigracilaceae; genus Villigracilis. Next base: position 3,855 of record JAVHOY010000074.1, on the reverse strand, counting down.
AAGCCGCGTTGCTTGAAGCGATGGAAGAAAGACAAGTCACAGTGGACGGCGAGACGCATATTCTGCCCAAACCGTTTATGGTTCTCGCCACGCAGAATCCGATTGAATATGAAGGCACTTTTCCGCTGCCCGAAGCGCAACTGGATCGCTTCCTGTTGCGCCTGCGATTGGGCTATCCCTCTATGTCCGACGAAGTCCGCATCTTGGACGATCAGCAGATTCGACATCCGCTGGAAACATTGAAGTCTGTCGTCAAGTTGAAAGAAATATTGCAAGCCATTGAAAACGTAAAGCGGATTTTTATCTCCCCTGAATTGAAACGCTATATTGTTCAATTAACTGCGCGCACGCGCCAAAGCGCCGACGTGTATCTGGGCGCCAGTCCGCGTGGAAGTTTAGCGCTTGCCCGCGCGGGGCAAGCGCGCGCCGCGCTGCTTGGGCGCGACCACGTTTTGCCCGACGATATTCAAGCGCTGGCAATTTCCGTTCTCGCGCATCGCGTCATCGTCAGCCCTGAGGCGCGGCTTAATGATTTGAGTTCGGAGCGCATCGTGCAGGAAGTCGTTCAAGCGACGCCCGTTCCCGGCGGCGAGTTCTCACAATCAAAATGAAAATGCGCCCCGCGCAAATTCTGCTTGCCTCGTTGTTGATCGTCGGCGCGGCGGGGGCGGCGCTGACAGGCTCCGCTGTTTATTCGCGCTTTATCTATCTCGGCGTTTTTCTCGGCGCAGGCAGTTGGGTGTGGACGCGCTGGGCAATCGGCGGCTTGCGATTAAAAAGAAATGCGCGCATTCAACGCGCTAACGTGGGCGACATTTTTGAAGAGCAGTTTGAATTGTTCAACAACAGCCGCATCTTTGCCGCATGGATCGAAATTCTTAACCAAACCAATCTTCCTTACGCCGCCGGTTCGCGCCTTTTGACGATGGCGCTTGGCAAACAAATGCGAACCTACATTGCGCGCTCATGGCTCACTCGGCGCGGCGCATTCTCGCTGGGACCCACGCGCATCACAACGGGCGATCCGTTTGGGCTGTTCCGCGCCAGCGTTGAAATTCCCGCGACGCAAAAACTCATTGTGTTGCCCATGCTCTTTGAAATCAAATCTTTTATTTTTCCTCCGGGTCTTTTGCCCGGCGGACAAGTCATCCGCAAAAAATCGGCGGACATTACGCCTCATGCCGCCGGTGTGCGCGAATACGTTCACGGCGACGCGTTGAAGCGTATTCATTGGCGTTCAAGCGCGCGCCGCAATCGGTGGATGGTCAAAGAATTTGAACAAGACCCGCAAGCCGAAGCGTGGCTCTATCTTGATTTGCAAAAAAGCGCGCATTTTGAAAAACAAGACGAGCGCGCAGAAGTTCCCGTCGAAGCGCTGATGTTTAGCAAGCGTCCGAAATTTCAATTGCCGCCTTCCACGCTGGAGTATGCCGTCAGCGCCGCCGCGTCGCTCGCGCATTATTTTATTTTGCAGCGCCGCGCCGTTGGATATATCAGCGCCGGACAAACCTTCGCGGTTCACTCCGCCGAGCGCAGCGCCAGACAAGCGGGTAAAATATTGGAAACGCTTGCCTTTGTCGAAGCCGACGGTCATTTATCCATCGCCGCTTTAGTTTCCGCGCAAGCCTCGCAACTGCCGCAGGGCTCAAGCGCCATTCTCATTACGCCTAACGCGCGCGCCGAGCTTTTATTGGCTGTGGACGATTTGCGGCGGCGTTCCCTGCGTCCGCTCGTTGTGTTGATTGATTCAAAATCATTTGGCGGCGCAAGCGGCGCGGACTCGCTCGGACTTGAATTGCGCGCGCGGCGCGTTCCGTTTTGCGTCGTCAAGTGCGGCGGCGATCTCGCGCAGGCGCTTTCGGAAATCCCAACCCATTTTGCTTCACAGGAGATGCGTACATGGCAAAGACCCGTATTGTCACATTAGATTTGCATTTTCAAAATCGGATGCAAACCATCGCTTCATACTTGATACGAAGCGGCGACGCCGTCGCGCTGATTGAATCTGGACCCGGCTCGACTCTGCCCGCGCTTGAAGCGGCTTTGGCGCGCGAAGGCTTGACTCCCCGCGACGTGACTCATGTGCTGCTCACGCATATTCATCTTGACCACGCGGGCGCGGCGGGTTGGTTCTCGCGGCAGGGCGCGCAAATTTATGTGCATCCGCTTGGCGCGCCGCACATGCTCAACCCTGAAAAACTGATTGCCAGCGCCACAAGAATTTATGGCGATAGGATGGACGCGCTTTGGGGAGAGTTCCTGCCCGTCGCAGCGGATAAACTCGTCGTTCCGCAAGACCTGCAAGAAATCGTCATTGGAAATTTGCGCGTTCTTCCCATTCATACGCCGGGTCACGCGGAACATCATTATTCTTATCTCTTTGAAGATGTGTGTTTTAGCGGAGACGTTGGCGGCGTGCGAATTCCCGGCTTTCAATATATGCGCGCGCCCATGCCTCCGCCTGAATTGAATTTTGGAAAATGGCGCGAGAGCGTGACGCGCTTGCGCTCGTTGAAGTTTGCGCGCATCGCGCCGACTCATTTTGGAATTTACGACGACGCGGATTGGCAACTCAATGAGTTGCAATCTACGCTTGATGCGACCGAAAAATGGCTTGAAGAAATCATGCCGAACGATCCGCCGATTGAATCTTTGCGCGCGGATTTTTCCGCATGGATGGATGAGCAAAGCCGCGTCAAAGGATTAAGCGACGACGTGATTAAAGCCTACACCATTGCCAATCCAATCGGCATGAGCGCCGACGGCATGATGCGCTATTGGAAGAAGGTGAGAAGCGCGTAGTATGTGGGGCGCGGTGAGTAAACTTTGACCTTTGACCTTTGACCTTTGACTTTCAACTTTTGAACTTCAAACTTTCAAAAATACAGATATACTTTGCCGATAAAATAAAATAAGGAGCGATTATGAAAGATTTTCTTGCGATCTCCGATTACTCGTCGGATGAAATTCAAGACCTGCTCGATGTGGCAGCGAAGTTAAAAAAGGAATATTTCAAGAAAGGCAACAAACCTATTTTCAAAGGCAAGGTGTTGGGAATGATTTTCCAAAAGCCGAGCCTGCGCACCCGCGTTTCATTTGATATGGCGATGCGTCACTGCGGCGGCGATGCGCTCTATCTCTCGCCGAATGAAATTGGATTGGGCAAACGCGAATCCATCGCCGACATTGCCCGCGTGTTATCGGGTTATGTGCAGGCGTTGATGGCGCGTGTGTTTGAACACGATCACGTTATCCAGCTCGCGCAGTGGTCTGACATCCCAGTCGTCAACGGCTTGAGCGATTACAACCATCCCTGCCAAGCGATGGCGGATGCGCTGACCATCATCGAAAAGTTTGGCAAAAAATCCAAAGGCTTGAATGTCAGTTACATCGGCGACGGCAACAATGTCACGACTTCGTTGATGCACGTTTCCGCGCAAATGGGCTGGCATTTCACCGCCGCGACTCCCGAAGGCTATGATACGAATCCCAAAGCGATTGAAGTCGCTGAAAATATCGCGAAGAAAACCAAGAGTAAATTAACTTTCCTGCGCGATCCGCATCAAGCGGTCAAAGGCGCGCATGTGATTTACACCGATACATGGACTTCGATGGGACAGGAAGAAGAAGCCGCCAAGCGCGAGAAAGTTTTTCCGCCGTATCAAGTCAACGCGAAGTTGGTCGGCGAAGCGGATAAGGACGTTATCGTCATGCACTGCCTGCCGGCGCATCGCAATCATGAACTAACCGACGACGTTGCCGACGGCGAACATTCGGTCATTTTCCAGCAGGCGCATAATCGCTTGCACGCGCAAAAAGCGATTCTTGCGCGATTGTTTGAAGTGGCGTAAAAAA
>JAVHOY010000073.1:7531-18605 GCA_036170295.1 bacterium | reverse complement strand
TATAAACGCGCTCCCATTGTGATTATCGCGACCGTCTTAACCTATATCTTTTTATACGCGCCGATTGTCGGGTTGGTGCTGTATTCCTTCAACGCGTCGCGCGTAAACGTAACCTTTGAAGGATTCATCCCCGCATACAGCGACTCCGTCGTTATGGACGGCAGCCTTGTTAAATCCAGTCCATGCGGACCGTTTCACTGGTACTGCGAACTCGCCAAAAACGGCGATGTGATGGAAGCCGCAGGCAACACGATGACCATTGCGATCATTGCCACAATTGTTTCTACCGTTATTGGCACGATGTCCGCTATTGCCCTGCAGCGTTATGATTTCAAACTCAAACCGTTCTCTCAACTCTCGCTGTACGTTCCCATCGTGATTCCTGAAATCGTCATGGGAATTGGCATCCTGATTTTGTTCAGTCAGTTCTTTGGCTGGGCAAATGATTTTTTCAATCTGAGCGGCGCGGCGCGTCTTTCATTCGGCATTGCAACCGTGACCATGAGTCACATCGCCTTCATGGTGCCCTTTGTCACGCTGGTTGTGCAGGCGCGTTTACAAGGCTTTGATAAATCCTACGAAGAAGCCGCCATGGATTTGGGCGCAAACGAATGGATCACATTTCGCCGCGTCACTTTCCCAATCATTTTGCCCGGCATTCTCTCAGGCGCGTTGCTGGCATTCACGCTTTCGCTGGATGATTTCGTAATCACCTTTTTCACAAATGGACCTGGCTCGACGACCTTGCCGATTTATGTTTACGGTTTGCTGCGCCGCATTATCACGCCGCAAGTCAACGCGCTTTCCACTGTTTGGATATTAGTGGTCTTTAGCGCGGTGTTGGCGCTTCAAATCATTCAAAACCGCGAAGCCAAACAACTTTCATAAATCTTTTTCAGCGTGCATATCGTGATTTTTGTAAATCGCGTTGCTAAATATTTTTCAATCTTCTATAAGGAGGAAGAGATGAACAAAAGTAAACTGTTCAAATTGCTGGCTTTGTTTGCAATCGCAAGCATGACGCTGGCGGCATGTGGCGGAGGTTCCACAGCCAAACCCACAAGTGGCGCTCCGAAAGTTACGAAGTCTGGTTTTACTTGCCCTGCCCCTGAATTTCCAACAGAGGTTACTTCCAAAGAGTTAAACCTCTTTGTGTGGACAGAGTATATTCCAGCCGACATGCAGGAATGTTTTGAATTGGTCTATGGCATTAAGGTCAACCGCGACGAATATTCCGCGAACGAGGATATGTATGCGAAGGTCTCCGCAGGCAGCACAAGCTACGATCTTGTCCAGCCGACTGACTACATCGTCAGTCCGATGATCCGCAAGGGACTGTTGCAGGAACTTGATCACGCCAAACTGCCCGCGCTAAAAAACTTCGATCCGAATTATTTGAACTTTGCCTTTGACCCCGGCAATAAATACACGATTCCTTATCAGGCTGGCACCGACGCCATCGTTTACAATGCCGATAAAGTAAAAACCCCGCCTACATCTTTCAAAGACTTATGGAATCCCGAATACGCCGGTCGCATGGTTTTCCTTGACGATTCGCGCGCGACCATCGGTATGACTTTGCTGACTCTGGGCTACGACGTCAATACGACCGATCCCAAGCAACTTGACGAAGCGAAAGCCAAACTTAAAGAACTTGTGCCGAACATCAAGATATTTGACAGCGACAGCCCGAAGACTGCGCTGATTGCGGGCGATGTAGACTTAGGTATGACGTGGACAGGCGAAGCTTTCACCGCTCAACAGGAAAACCCCGCTATCACTTATGTTTATCCAACTGAAGGCGCGATCATCTGGCAAGACAACTGGGCGATGCTTAAAGGCGCTCCTCATGCCGACGCTGCCTATGCTTGGATGAACTACACCATGCAAGGCGACGTCTTCTGGATGATGTTGCGCGACTTCCCGTACACCAATCCTAACCAAGCCGCGCTTACATTTGCTAAAGGCAATGATATGAAAGTGAACGATGTGAACGGCAACCCAACAACGCTGGGCGCGATCTATGACGCATACATGGCGTCTCCAATCACCAATACGCCCGCCGAAGCGATCAAAGCGGGACACCGCATTGACGACGTAGGCGACGCGCTTCCGCTTTACGATCAACTTTGGACGGAAGTCAAAGGCGGAAAGTAAGTCCTGCCTTTGGATATTCAAATGTCCATGTAAAAAAATCCGACGAGCTGCGCGCCCGTCGGATTTTTTTGTTGCGCATATCATCCCGATTATTTCTCTGCCCAATGAATTGCGATTGTGCCAAACATCAAGCGCTTGAAATTTACATTTTTGAATCCAGCCGCGATCATACGCGCCGCCAAGTCTTCGGCAGTGACAAATCCTTCGGTGGTGTCGGGCAGATAGTTATAGGCTTCTCTTTGTCCGGTTAACAAGGCGCCGAGCGTAGGAATGATGAAGTGCATGTGAATCCAAATGAACGGCGAGAGAATATTTTTCTTCGGGCGCGTGGTATCAAGAACGACGATACGTCCGCCGTTCTTCAACACGCGATATTGTTCCTCAATTGCCTTTTGCAAATCAATCACATTTCGCATGAGAAAGCCTGAGATGACCGCGTCGAAGGATGAAGAGTTGAATGGCAACCTCAACGCGTCGGCAGTGGAAAAATTCAAGGCGCTGATTCTCCTTCCAACGCGCATCATCTCATGAGTAAAGTCAGACGCGATAATTTTTGCTTGAGGAAATCGTGAAGTCGCTTCGCGCGCGAGATCGCCCGTTCCCGTTCCCAAATCAAGCAACGCGGACGAGTTATCAATCCGCGCAAGTTTGATCACCATCTTACGCCAGCGAATGTCCTGTCCGCCTGTCATTAATCGATTCATTAAATCGTAACGGCGCGCAATTTGCGTGAACATTTTTTGAACATATGTGGCGCGTTCTTGACCGGTAAGTTGTGTCATTAATTCTCCTTGTAACGCGTAGGACAGACTTAAGTCCGTCCTACATTTTTTTTGCAATTATACGTTATACTGCGCGGCAATTGAACTTTGGAGATGAAACCTTGACCGAACAAACAATTAATTGGCAAGCCTGGGGATTGGCGATTCGTCCGCGCACCTTGCCCGCCGCCGCGTCTGGCGTATTAATGGGATGCGCGCTTGCATGGCGCGACGGACGTTTTCGATTCGACGCGGCGCTGGTGTGTTTGTTCGCCGCGCTGTTATTACAAATTGGAAGCAACCTCGCCAACGATGTTTTTGACTTTGAACGCGGAACCGACACGCCCGAAAGATTGGGTCCTACGCGCGTGACTCAAGCAGGACTGCTGACTCCATCTCAAGTTAAGGCTGGCATGTGGATAGTGTTTGTATTGGCGGCGGCGCTCGGCTTGTATCTTATTTGGTTGGGCGGATTGCCCATCGTCATTATTGGCGCGACTGCCATTGTTGCCGCAATCGCCTACACGGGCGGACCTTTTCCGCTGGGCTATCATGGACTCGGCGATATTTTTGTGTTTATTTTTTTTGGTCTTGCTTCCGTAGCGGGGACATATTATGTACAGGCGGGCTTTGTCTCCACTGCCGCGTGGTGGATGACGATCCCGCCGGGATTAATTATCACTGCGATTTTGGTTGTCAATAATTTGCGCGACATTGATAATGACCGTAAAGGCGGCAAGCATACGTTGGCGGTCAGATTTGGCGAAGGCGCGACAAAAATTCAATACTTGATCTGCATCGCGATTGCCTATTTGATTTTGCCTCTTGCCGCGTGGCTGGGAATTATTTCGTGGTTTTCTTTGCTGGCGTGGTTATCTTTTCCGATTGCATATAAGGCGGTGAAAATTGTGTTGACTCAAAAGGGACGTCCGCTCAATGCCGCGCTCGCAGGCACAGGTCAGACCGCATTGGCGTTCAGTCTTTTATTTTTTGTAGGGATGTTGTTGTAGCGCGAATCAACTCGATATATTTTTCAGGTTGCTCCGCGTGGACATTATGTCCCGCTTCTGGCATGATAACGTGTTCGCAATTTGGAATCATCTTCGCCATTTTGTGAATCACTTGAACGTACTTTTCATCCTTCTCTCCCGCGATTAATAAAATGGGAAAAGAAAGATTGGGCAATGAATCCCAAAGCGGAGTTTGCAGCGCGGGACTCAACTCGCGGATGACTTTTGCCATCCAGCGCGGATCATTTTGTTTGGCTGATTCTTTTATGGAAAATAATTTTTCAGGGTGGCTGTTCAAACTTGCGAAGAGCGGCATTCGATACCAGCGCTCAACAAACGCGGACATGCCATCTTTTAAAATCGATTCAGCGCGCGCAGAGTCTTCATCAAGACGGCGAGCGCGTTCTGATGGATCAATGATTCCCGCGCCGGCGGATTCAAGCGTCAGCGTGGCGATTCTTTCAGGATAACGGCTGGCAAACGCGAGCGCAACGCGTCCGCCGAGCGAGTATCCAACGAGATGAATTTTTGGCGCATGGATTTCATCCAGTAATTGCAAAAGCCATTCAGTCAAAACATCAAAATTGAGCGGGGAATTAATATCCAATTTTATATTTTCGCCGTGACCGATTAAATCGGGCAAGAAGCAAAAATAATTTCCGCTGAATGACTGCGCAATGTTGAGCCAATTTTGCCCGCTTCCAAGAAAGCCGTGCAAAAATACGAGCGGCGGATTTTTGGGATTGCCGATAAACATCAAATTAATCCGCGTCCCATTGCGGCGGCGATGCGGCGCATGTCATCCACGAAGGCGGGAAACGATTCAAGCGGCAGAGATTGAGCGCCGTCGGAAAGCGCTTCTTTGGGATTGGGATGAACTTCCACGAGCAACCCGTCTGCGCCCGCGGCTATGGCGGCGCGTCCTGCGGCTGGGACAAGATCAACGCGACCCGTTGCGTGACTTGGATCCGCGATAATTGGAAACTGTGTGGATAATTTGATTTGCGCGATGGCGCTTACATCTAGCACGTTGCGCGTGGATGAATCAAAACTGCGAATGCCGCGTTCGCATAAAATAATTTTTTGATTTCCACGCGACGCGATATGTTCAGCCGCGGCGAGCCATTCTGAAATTGTGGACATGAATCCGCGTTTGAGCAAAATCGGTTTGGGTTGTTCGCCCGCCGCCCAAAGCAGTGGAAAATGCTGCATGTTGCGGCTTCCAATTTGGATGATGTCGCTGTATTCGGCGACGAGCGGCAATTGCTCCACGCCCAGCGCTTCGGAGATGACAAGCAAGTCAAATTCATCCGCGATTTGACGGAGAATTTTCAAGCCTTCAAGACCGAGTCCTTGAAAGGCATTTGGCGATGTGCGCGGTTTGAATGCGCCGCCGCGCAAGACGCGTAAGCCAAGCGCGTGCATGGATTTTGCGACGGCGTACGTTTGCTCGTAACTTTCGACGGAGCAGGGTCCAGCCATGAGCAGAAGTTCATCGCCGCCGATGGTGAGATCGTTGGAAAGTGAAAGGGTGTTTGTCATAGTTTAGCCAGTGAGACCCTAAAGGTTTTCAAAACCTTTAGGGTCTGAAATTAAAATTGCAACTTCCATGCGTTTCAATTTTCCTGACGCAGTGTGCGGCAGGGATTCGACAAAAATAATTTGTCGCGGAATTTTATAACTTGCAATTTGTCCGCGCAGAAATTGAATCAAAGTTTCCTTGTCACATGCTGCGCACAAAACGACAGCCGCTGCGACGGACTGTCCCCATTCGGGGTCGGGGATTCCAACAACGCAGGCTTCGCTCACGGCGGGATGATTGGTCAATGCGCGCTCCACTTCTTCGGGATAAATGTTTTCGCCGCCGCTGACGATTAAGTCTATGCGGCGGGTGAGAACCCATAAGTCGCCATCGGAATCTAAATATCCAATGTCGCCAGTATGTATTGATTTTGTCATTGCGAGGGCGTTAGCCCGAAGCAATCCCTTTGTTGAAGTGGAGATTGCTTCGTCGGGAAGTACACCCTCCTCGCAATTACAAATTAAATCAAGATAACCTTGCATCACCGTTTTTCCGCTGACAACGATTTCGCCAACTTCTCCATTCGGAAGCAACTTGCCAAATTCGTCAACGATGTTAATGGTTGTGCCGTTCAATGGTTTGCCAACGCTTCCAGGTTTAACTTGCGTTTGCTCTGGCGTGGACGTGGCGACTTGCGACGTCGCTTCGGTCAAGCCATAAGTGAGCGCAATGGGTAAATTGAGCGCGAGAGATTTTTCGATTAAATTCGCGGGCGCGCTTGCTCCGCCGAGAAGAATCACGCGTAGAGAAGATGAAGGTTTGAAGTTTGGATATTTTTCCAGCAGACGATGCAGCATGGTGGGAACAAGCGAAACGACGCTGATGTTTTCATGAGTCAACGCATGATGAACGGCGTCCACGTCAAAGCCTGAATGAAGAACGATCTCAATTCCGTAGATTGCGGCGCGGAACACGATGGACATGCCGCCGATGTGATAGAGCGGCATGGTTAATAACCAGCGGTCATGCGGATCAACGCCGAGTCTTTCGGCGGAAGCGATTGCGCTGGCGTGGAAGTTGTCAAAGGTGAGCAGCGCGCCTTTCGGGAAGCCAGTCGTTCCAGAGGTGAAAAATATTCCTTGAACAGAATCAAATTTGAATGTAGGAAGACGCGTCGCAGGATTCGTTTGAGGCGCGGATAAAAGTTCGGGGAGTCGAATCCGCTTGGGGTGTGCGAGTCGCTCCGATTCGCAAATCAATAAATCGCATTGACTTTGTTCCATCTGCCATTTGATTTCAGATTCAGTGAGGCGCGTGTTCAATGGAACGGCAACCGCGCCAACACGGGCGAGCGCGTGAATGAGCGCGACATACGCGGGCTGAGCGCTGAGATGAATGGCAACGCGCGCGCCGCGCTTGATTTTTGATTCAAGATGCGCGGACATGGACTCTACCCAAGCGTTGAGGGCGGAGTATGTCCACGTTTGCGAATCGAATTCAAGCGCGGGAGTGTTTTGTGTGGCGCGTTCAGCGAGCCAATCCATTGAGATTCCTTTTTCATTGCGAACCGCGAAGCGGTGAAGCAATCTCATATTTTTCGGGAGATTGCTTCGGCTTCGCCTCGCAATGACATATTACTTTACGGCAGCCATGGATATTTTTTGAAGTTCGGCTTGCGCTTTTCGTTGTAGGCGTTGCGACCTTCTTGCCCTTCTTCGGACATATAAAAAAGCATGGTGGCGTTGCCCGCGAGTTCCTGCAAGCCAGCCTGCCCGTCGAGTTCAGCGTTGAACGCGGATTTAAGATTGCGAATGGCAAGCGGGCTCATCGCAAGAATTTCATGCGCCCACTTAATGCCTTCATCTTCAAGTTGTTCAACAGGGACAACTTTGTTGACCAGTCCCATATCAAGCGCTTCTTGCGCGTTGTATTGGCGGCAGAGATACCAAATTTCGCGCGCTTTTTTTTGACCGACGACTCGCGCCAGATATGATGAGCCAAAACCCGCATCGAACGAACCGACCTTCGGACCTGTTTGCCCAAAGATGGCATTCTCCGCCGCGATGGTTAAATCCGCGATGACGTGCAGGACATGCCCGCCGCCGATGGCGTATCCCGCGACGAGCGCGATGACCGGCTTAGGCATACTGCGAATGATGCGTTGAAGTTTCAGCACGTTGAGGCGTGGCACGCCGTCAGAGCCAACATAGCCCGCGTTGCCGCGCACTTTCTGGTCGCCGCCGGAACAGAAGGAATATTTTCCATCTTTGGCGGGACCGTTGCCCGTGAGCAGAACCGCGCCGATGCGTGTGTCTTCCCATGCGTTCTCAAAGGCTTCGATCATTTCCTTGATCGTGTCGGGGCGAAAGGCGTTGCGTACTTCGGGACGGTTGAACGCGATGCGTGCGATACCGTCCGCTTTGTGATAGGTGATGTCGGCATACTCTTTAACTGTGATCCATTGGGTCATGCGATTCCTCGTGTAAAAAAATGATGAATGATGAAGGATGAATAATGAATTCGTATTCCGTATTTACTTGCCTACTTGTTTACCCATTGCTTCAATTCTTTTCGCAATGACTCAAATTTCGCCGCGTCGCTGGGAATTTCGATGATGCTTGATTTTTCTGACGCGAGCGATTTTTTCAGCGCGGATGAAAGCGACATGCGCTCAACGCAGGCGTAATCAATGCCGTAAAGTTTGGCGGCGTGTTCGAAAGTTAGTCCATGCGGCGCGGTGAATAACTCATTGAACGGCGGTTCAAATTTTGAAATGGGCAGGCGCTGAAAGATTCCGCCGCCATCGTTATTGATGACAACAATCGTGGCGCGGATTCCGCAACGCTGAATGGCAAGCAGTCCGTTCATGTCGTGATAAAAAGATAAATCGCCAGTCACGAAAACTAATCCGGGCAAATGCGCCGCCGCGCCGAGCGCGCTGGAGAGTGTGCCGTCAATTCCGCTGGCGCCGCGATTGGCGAAAACTCGCACGGACTTTTGACTCGGCTGCGCGAATTGATCAAGGTGACGGATGGGTAAACTGTTGGCGATATAGAGTCCGTTATTGGCGGGGAGTTGACTCAACACATCGGGCAGGATTCCGCCTTCAAAATCTGGTTCTGTCTGAAGAGCGTTGACTTCATCCCAAATGGCGCGTTCGAGATTTATCCACGCGCGTAGCCAGTTCGTGTCAACGCCAATTACCAAATTTTGGGTCACCGACTCGATAAGCAATGACGGATCGCACCACATGGAATGAGTCACGCGGAAGCGATCGTCGCGCCAGCGTTTGATTTCGGAGATGTGAACTTGCGGAACCTCGTCGAGGCTGTCGAGATAATCGCATAACGCGGCGCTAATGGGCAAGTCGCCGAAGCGCAGGATGATTTGTGGGCGAAGATTTGTTGGCAGAAATGTATCGTACCCGCCGAGTATATTTTCGTTGACATGTTCGCCGAATCGCAGACCTGAAAACGAATCAGCAAGGATGGGGTAGCCGAGGCGCGTAGCCAGATTAGTAAGTTGCGTTGGGAAATTTCCAGCAGGGCAACGCGGACCGCAAACGATGAGTCCGCGCGGGGAGCAGAAAATTTTTTCGGCGAGAAAATCTATCTGCGCGGCGGAGGGAAAAAGTTGGGGGCGAGAAAAATTCACTTTCGCAGAATCAATTTCAATTGAAGAAAGAAGCGCGTCGTTCATCCACTCAGGGCGATCTGCTGGAACATCAATCGGCTCAAGCGGTTTCCGAAATTGAAAATTCAAATGCACCGCGCCGGGCAATGGCGATTGCGAAGTTTCATAAGCGCGCGCGGCGAGCGTCTGCAAATATCGAAAAAGATGTTTTGAAAAATTTGCTTCGGGCGCAGGGACATCGGCAAACCAGCGGACGTGATCGCCGTAAAGTTTGAGTTGGTCAATCGTTTGGTTCGCTCCGCTCTCGCGCATTTCGGCGGGACGGTCGGCGGTTAAGACAAGCAAAGGAACTTCGCTGTAGTTGGCTTCGACGATGGCGGGGAAAAAATTCGCGGCGGCAGTGCCTGATGTGCAAAGGAGCGCAACAGGTTTGCAACTTGCGCGCGCAAGACCCAACGCGAAATATGACGCGGAACGCTCGTCGCTGTGAACGTAAACTTTGATGCCGCTTTCAGCGAACGCGACGGCAAGCGGTGTGGAGCGCGAACCCGGCGCGATGCAAACAAAATCAAGCCCAAGTTTTTTTAACTCGGCGACAAAGACGCTCGACCAGATGCTGTTGCGATTGGCGGTGTTCATGCCGTCTCGCATTGCATGGCGTTGAGCAGGAAGCGCATTTTCAATCCTGTCTCGTCCCATTCTTTTTGCGGATCAGAATCCGCGACGATGCCTGCGCCGCCGAATAACTTTGCTGTGTTATCTTGAAATAATCCTGAGCGGATCGCGACGACGAAATCGCCGTCGCCATTTGAGTCTATCCAGCCGACGGGAGCCGCATACCAGCCGCGCTCGAAGTTTTCAAGTTCACGGATGACGCGCAGCGCGGATTCGCTTGGAACGCCGCCGACTGCGGGAGTGGGATGCAACGCGGCGACAATGTTCAAGATGCTGTGATTTGGTTTCAATGTGCCTGTGATGTCTGTGCGAAGATGTTGAATATTGGGCAGGCGCAAAAGTTTTGGCGCGGAATCTATGTTGAGCGATTCGGCGAGCGGAGTCATTTTTTCGCGGATTTGATCGAGGACAAAAGTGTGTTCGCTTTGGTCTTTGGCGGAATCTAAAAGTTGTTGACCCAGCGCTTCATCTTCGGCGGGAAATTGTCCGCGAGCAATCGAGCCAGCAATTGCGGCGGTTGTGAATTTTGCGCTGTTGACCGAAACCAATCGTTCAGGCGTCGCGCCTGCAAAAATGGTCGCAGGCAAAAACTCGAATAGAAAGCGAAAACAAGACGGGCACGATTCGCCGAGATGTTCCAACATGGCGGGGACGTCTATGGTGCGATTGCCTATCGCTTGCATGGGACGCGCCAAGACAATTTTTTTCAAATCACCTTGATGAATCATTTTCACCGAGCGCTCGATTGCGCTTTGCCAATCCGCGCGCGATGTTTCCTGTGTGGCGATTTCATCGGGCATGGATGGCGATGCAAGAATATTGGATTCTAATTTTGCGAGGAATGATTCAGATTCAACGCGCGCGCGCTGAGATGCGCTTGCAATGGATTCGTTCTCATTCACTGGCAGATTGCATGAAAAAAAAGTTTCGCCATTAACGCGGGTAAAAACATAGCGCGGAAGAATCAGCGCGGCTCGTGGAAAAGAATCCCAAATGCCGCGCCCCGTTGCGTTATAGAATGTTCCGCCTCCCAGAAGCGCAGGGCGCGGCAATAAGTCTGATTGATTAATGCAAACGATGCGCTCAAAAAATTCCTGCGCGGAGCGACTAAGATTTTCAAAACGATTGTCGCCGTCGCTGGAAATTTGCGCGGCGATGCCAATCCCTGCGATGGCGACTGGCGATTGAGCGCTCTCAAAATAAAAACGCTCCATGCCAGAGCCGAAGCGTAAAAACTTCGTCAACGAATAATTTTTGTATGGAATGGCGTAATGGATGATGCGGTTCAAATCAATACTCCTAAAGCAACCCTAAAG
>JAVHOY010000073.1:0-7431 GCA_036170295.1 bacterium | reverse complement strand
CCTAAAGCAACCCTAAAGATTTTCCGATTAAATTTCTCGTCGGATTGCAAATGAAACCTTTAGGGTTTCGTGACTCCAACGCTTTGCAATAATAATTTCCGCAGCGCAGGCAGTGAGCGGACAGGGTCAGGCTCGCCGGTGTAAACCCAGCGCAAAATAATTTCGTTCAACGCGCCCATCCATGCGCATGCGGCGATTTCGGTATCCAGCGCGGGAATACTTCCGTCCGCGACGGCTTGATCAAGATTGGTTTTGATGATGGCGATAAATTTATCGTTAACGGCGCGGCGTTTTTCTTCAAAGACGATTCCCAATCCTGTGGCTTGAACAAACGCGATTTTTGCCAGTCCGCGATATTGACCGAAGGTTTCCAAGCAGACGCGCAGAGCCAAGTCAACGCGAGCCATGCCCGAAGTCTCGGCGCTGATGCGTTCGCGCAGACGGCTTTCGAGCAGGTCCGCGAAGGTATCCACGAGCGCGAGGAAAATATCCTGTTTGCTGGGAAAATAAAAATAGAACGAGCCTTTGGAAGTTTTCGACTCGGCAACAATGTCGTCCACTTTTGTGTCGTGATAGCCTTTGCTGGCGAAGACATTCACGGCGGCTTCGAGGATGCGCTCGCGGGTGCGCTCGCGGGTTTCTTGAGCGGGTGAGGTGAGATTCTTTGTCATAGCGATAAACCGACTGGTCAGTCTAGTGGCGGCAAGAATAGCATAATAAAAAATCCGCGTCAAGGCAGATGCGGATTTTGGGGCGTAGCAACGCGGATAAATTTTTCGACGCGTTTGGATGCTGCGACGACGCAGATAGTGTTAACTTGTTTGTTGAATTATTTTTTGGAACGCCTTCAATAATGCGCCGCGCTGCTCAAAGCCGCCTTCTCCCAAGTCAGCCAGCGCTAAAAATATTTTCTCGCGGCAGCGACTTAGTAATCCGCTGATCAGCCGCGCAAGCGATTCTGTCTCGGCGTTGACTTCGTCTGCGTCCGTCCAAATTTTTCCGTCTTCCCAATGACGCGACAAAACGTAGGGATGCGTGAGCGGTTGCGAGAGTCGCTGCGCCCATCCGCTTGAACTGGGATCAAGCCAAAATTGCACGTTGACGGGATGGTTCATCATCAAGAAAGTGTGCGCGGGCGCGACTAAGATCGAATCCGCGTTTTCGCTGCGCCATGATTCCAAATATTGCGCGGCGAGCGCGCCGTCTTCGAGCATGGCGATATATTCTTGTCCTAAGTCAAAACCTGACAGGTTTATTGTTGACGCATCCATTGCCGCGCGGAATTTTTTTATAGATTCAATCAAACTCGCGGCGACGCGGACGGAATCTAAATTCAAATGGAATCCATATTCAGGTTGAGAGAGAACCTCGCCGAAAATTTCTCGCATGAAGAAATCCAGCGGCAGCGGAGGTTCTTCGCGGTAGGCGTTGATCCACGCGCTTAAGTTTGTATATCGCTCGCCGAGCGCGTATGTGATGCGTTCTTGCGTTTCAGGTTTGATTTGGTCAAAGGTCGAAAGTTGAAAATCTTTTTGGCGATAGACAATTTCGGTTAATAACTGCGCGCGGATTAAATCTGTGTTGAGCGCAAACATCAACGCATGAGCCACGTCAAATTTTGTCGGGCGGATATTCCAATGCGGATGCGCGAGCGCGGATAAGGTCAGCAGCGTTTTGCTGGCGGGCTCGTCGCGCAACGAACGCGACGGACGATGCGAACGCCACGGAATATTTTCTTTTTCCAAACGATGCGTGATCGAGAAGCGCAACGCGTCCGAAAGAAAAGGCGCGAGGATGACGATCTCAGCGGGAGGCGTACCTTCGTCTATCAATGTTTTAACTTGCGCGACGACTTTATCTAACATTTCGGGATAATAACGCGCGAGGATAAAATCCATTGCGGCGGCGGGATTCTCAACTTCATTTAATTCACGGTGCGCGATGGCAGACACGAGATTATTGGAAAGATTGATGATGTTTTGCGATGAAACAAAACTTTCTGTTAATTCAATACGTTCATCGCAGAGTTCGTTGAGCGCGCGACCGGTGATCGCGTCGCCGCCGAGAAAGTATCGGTAGCCCGCGTCGTCGTCGTAGATCAACAGCGCGGAATCGAAATCGGGCAGCCATTCTCTGATAATGTCGTGCGCGCGCGGCGCGTCTTCTTCCACGTTGTCGTAAATCAAATGGCGATAGGTTCGTTTGAGATAATCGCGCACTTGATCTTGGCGCCAAAGCGTATTTGAAAAAACTTCAAGTTGTAAAGAAAAATCCAGCAAGTTGTGATTGAGACAATATTCGCGGAAGAGCGTCGCGCAACTTTGCGCGTCTTGATAAATATTGCGCTGTGCGGGATCGCCAAACCACGCCGCATCCATGCGCGCGCCGATTTCAGTATGTGAAAATCCGACGACGGCGGCTTTGTTTAAATTATCTAAAATTTGAGAATATAAACGATTGCGATCAATGCTAATGGATTGAAAATATCCCTCGTCCAATTTTGGGCGCACAAGATGCGCCATGTAATATTGCGCGGTTTCAAGCGTGAGAAAAACCGGCGGCTGTTCGGGGTTTTTGAATCCCGCAGATTCGGAAGCGAGCAACCAAAATAAATCGCAGGTGCGTTTTGCAAGACCGCCAATCGTCGCGGACGTCACCTCTCCGCCCGCGCGCCGTTCGGGGCTGTAAAGCAAATCAAGATAGGGTTCTTGCATGGTGCGTTGCGGCGTGAGCATGAGAATCGAATCCGCTGGCACGCCTTGTTCAAGTAGATAATGCAAACGCTGAACCGCCGCCGTTGTTTTGCCTGTCCCTGCGCGACCAGAAACGAAGACGCGCGAGTTGAGCGGAGATTCGATGATGGCTTGTTGAGTGGGAGAGAGGTTGTTCATGTGGCAACTTTAAGAAATTAACCACAGAGACCACAAATATCGCGGAGATTTTTTTAAGGTTTTCTCAGTGGACTCTGTGCGCTCTGTGGCGAAAATTTTATTTCAAATGTTTCGCGAAGAATTTCTTGACGCGTTCCCACGCATCTTTTGACGCGGCGGGAACGTACACGCTGGGATCGCTGTCGCGGAAGAAGGCGTGACCCGAATTGGGATAGGTGACGACTTCATGCTCCACGCCGATTTCGCCAAGCAATTTATCAAATTCTTCAATCGTACCGGCGGGAATGGAAACATCCGCGTCGCCGAATAATCCCAACACAGGAGATTTCAAATTCGCGCGCAATTGCTCGAAGATGGTTTGCATTCCGCCGCCGTAGAATGTGCAAACGGCATTCAATGGGCGCGTAGCGCTGAGCGTCAGCGACATGCGTCCGCCGAAACAAAAGCCAACGCTGCCGATTTTTCCGCTGCAATCGGGAAGCGCTTTGAGCGCGTCATATAGGGACTCTAAATCTTTATGCGCGGTGGGCGCGTATTTTTGCATAAGTTTCATCGCGGTATCGCCGTCGCCGAGTTGAGCCAGCTCGCCGTGATATAAGTCAGGCGCGAAAGCGAGATAACCCTCGCGCACGAAACGATCCGCGATGGATTTGGTCTGCGCATCGAGTCCCCACCATTCTTGAATCACAATCACGGCGGGGCGCGCTCCCGCGCCTTCAGGCTTTGCGAGATGTCCGCTTACAGAACCGAGTTGAGTTAATGCGCTCATATTTTTCTCCTCATGGTGATTGCAATTTAGCATATACGAGATGAGAAAGTTTGTCAATGAGATTGCCTTTGGCGCTGAAATATTGCAACGCCTCAGAAAGTGAGAAAGATTTTTGAAACACAAACCTGCGCGTAGGATTGCGTGATGAAAAATATATCGTGCAATTATACAAATGTGCATCTGAAACACGGGAAATTGATATTTTTATGATTTATTATTGATAATAATTATTTGTGTATTTATAATATTGAGTTATTGCTTGACAAAATTCAGGAAGCGGCTATAATTTCATTAAGAAATTGACTGAAAATATGATTTTGATTGAAACAAGTTGAAGTTTCAAAAGGAGATTGTTATGGATATGTTTCCTGAATTTATGTCTGAATTGCGTCGAGAAGAGATCAACAAGGAATTAAAATTTATTCGCTTGAGCGAAGAAGCTGTGAAAGGCAATACGCTTTTGGATAAAAGTCTTGCCGCGATTGGTAAATGGATGGTCGCTCGCGGCGAGAATCTGCGCCAGCGTCATCTCAACTCTTCGGAAGAATTGACTCTGGATTTATCTCGCAAGGTCGCTTAGTATGTTAAATAATATGATTGAAAAAGCCGCCAAACTTTATCGCGAATATCCGCGCGCGTTTTGGACTGTGATCGTCATCACCTTCATTGATCGCATCGGCGGTTCGCTACTCTTTCCGTTTTTTGCGCTTTACATTACCAGTAAATTCCATGTGGGCATGACGGATGTAGGAGAGCTCTTCGCGGCTTTTTCAGTTTCTAGTTTCGCTGGTTCTGCAATTGGCGGCGCGCTGACTGATCGTTTTGGGCGCAAGGGCATCATCATGTTCGGGCTGATCGCTTCGTCTTTTAGCACGGTGGCGATGGGCTTGATCGGCTCGTTTCAGACTTTCTTTTTCCTCGCGCTTTTTGTTGGGATTTTAACGGACGTGGCGGGTCCCGCGCAACAAGCCATGATCGCGGATATTTTGCCCGAAGAAAAACGCGCGGATGGATACGGGATTTTGCGCGTGGCTTTCAATCTATCCGTCGTGATTGGTCCCGCAATTGGAGGAATTATCGCGTCGCGTTCCTATCTTTTGTTGTTTATCTCTGATGCGGTTATTTCTCTCATCACAGTGATCTTGATCGCCATATTTTTGCCTGAGACAAAACCGCAAGCGCATCCCGACGCGCCGAAAGAAACGGTGGCTGGATCATTCGCCGGTTATGGACAAGTTTTCCGCAACGCGGCGTTTATGTTATTTCTCGGCGCGGTGATGTTGCAGGTCTTCACTTATATGAACATGAATACGTCGCTGGGCGTTTATTTGCGAAACGAGCATGGCACGCCAGAATGGCGTTACGGTTTGTTGTTGAGCGTCAACGCCGCGATGGTCGTGCTGATGCAATTCCCGATCACGCGTCGCATCACAAAATATCCGCCGATGCTGATGATGGCGTTTGGAACTTTCTTATACGTTATCGGTTTCTCGATGTATGGATTTGTTTCCACCTATGCGTTGTTCGTTGTCGCGATGGTGATTATCACCATCGGCGAAATGATCGTCTCGCCGGTTTCGCAGGCGTTGGTCGCGTCCTTTGCGCCCGAAGAAATGCGCGGACGTTATATGGCGGTCTCCGGCGTTTCGTGGGGGATTCCTTTCGCGGTGGGACCTTATCTCGCAGGGTTGATTATGGACGGACCGAATCCTCATCTGCTTTGGTACGCGGCGGGCGCGGTTGGTTTGGTATCAACGTTTTGTTTTCTCGCGTTGTATCGCGTGAAAGGCAAAGAAATTAAAACTTTGGAATCTTTGCCTGAAGTTGCCGTGTCGAATTAACTGTAACGCGAGATCTATCTCGCGCCAAAAGCGACAGAATGTCGCTGTACAAAAAAGGAGCATTCCCTATGAGACCAGCGCCCACTCGTTGCCCGATTTGTCAATCTGAATTGGAAGTTACCCGTTTGCATTGCGCGTCATGCGACACATCCATTGAAGGGCATTTTGCTTCGGGACATTTTGCAAACCTCACGCCCGATCAAGTTTCGTTTGTGTTTACCTTTGTTCGCTGCGAAGGCAAAATCAATCGCATGGAGCAAGAACTCGCGCTTTCGTATCCTACTATTCGCAACCGCTTGCATGAAGTCATCCGCGCGCTGGGATATGAACCCGGCAAGGATGAACCTGTTGTTGAAATTACGCAAGAGCAACGCAACAGCATTCTCGAAGATTTGAGCGTCGGAAAAATTGACGCGGAAACAGCCACGCGCTTATTGCGCGGAGAAGAGGAGTAAGCCATGTCCAAAACAATTTCAGCGGGACGCAGTCCCAAAATAGTGATTGAAAATATCGGAGGCGATTTGAGTCTTGTAGGTTGGGAAGGCGACGATATTTTGCTCAAAGGCGACGACGAGGAAATGAAATATAAGCAAGATGGCGAGCAGGTAACTATCTCTTGCGACGACGATCTTTCTTTGCGCGTTCCAAAAGCCGCTTCGGTTTTTATAAACAAACTTGACGGCGACGCGTCTATTCGCGGCGTGATGGGCGGTATCGAATTGAAAAGCATAGCGGGCGATCTATCCATCCGCGATGTGGATTCAATTGCGATTGACACGATTGAATCTGATTTCAGTCTGCGCGGCGCGAAGGGACATTTATCCGTCAAGAGCGCGCACAGCGACGTTTCGATCCGCGACGTGGATGGCAACGTCTCGCTTGAATCTGTCGCTGATGATCTCGCGTTGCGCGACGTGCGCGGAAATATCAGCGCGAATATTTCTGGAGATGTGGTGCTGTATCTCAATCCGCAAGCGGGCAATGCGTATTCAATCACGGCGGGCGATGATATTTTGCTCGTCATGCCGCCGAAAGCGAATGCGACTCTGACGCTCAACGCTGATGAAATTGATGTTGAATGGAAAGGCGTCGAACATGACGACGCGACTTCGCGCGTGATTACGCTTGGCGATGGTTCTGCGCTGATGACATTAAACGCCGGCGGCGATATTCGCGTGAGCAATCAATCGAATGCAGGCGACTCGGCGGAAGACTTTGGCAACTTCGCGGGCGTCGGCATGGATTGGTCGGGATTCGGCGAACGCATTTCGCGCCAAGTGGAACAGGTCACGCGCCGCGCAACCAAACAAGCCGAAGACGCCGTGCGTCGCGTGGGTCGTCGTGCAGAGGCAAACGTCAATTTGGGCGATTGGGGTTTCTCTTCTAAAGGCGCGCCAATGCCGCCCAAGCCTCAGGTTTCTGACGAAGAACGGCTCGTCATTTTGAAAATGCTGCAAGATAAAAAGATCAGCGCCGAAGACGCGGAAAAATTATTATCCGCATTGGAAGGCGAAGCATAAACGCAAACACGCGCAAGTATTCATAGGATGAGGTGTGATATGGCAAACGTAGAAGAACGCATGAAGATTTTGAAGATGATCGAAGAAGGCAAGATCAGCGCGGACGAAGGCGCAAAATTGCTGGCGGCGTTAAGCGAATCGCGCAAGGGAATTCCCATGCCGCCGAATCCGCCGATGGGCGGCGCGGCGCGCTGGTTGCGAATCCGCGTGACGGATACCAACACAGGACGCTCAAAAGCCTCCGTGCAAATTCCGCTGGCGTTGGTGGATGCAGGCATGAAGATTGGCGCGCATTTCGCTCCTGAAGTTGAAGGCGTGGATATGTCCAACGTGCTGGAAGCGCTGCGGATGGGCGTGACGGGCAAGATTATTGACGTGGTGGACGAAGAAGACGGCGAGCATGTCGAGAT
>JAVHOY010000072.1:0-1001 GCA_036170295.1 bacterium | reverse complement strand
GGCGAAGGCGTTGACGAAGTCACGGTTACAAAGTGGCTTAAGCAAATCGGCGATTCGATTAAAGAGTTAGAGCCGCTGCTTGAAGTGAACACCGATAAAGTGGATACAGAAATCCCTGCGCCTGCTTCGGGCGTAGTTTTGCAAATCATCGCGCAGGAAGGTCAAGCCGCAAAGGTGGGAGAGTTGCTGGCGATCATTGGCGCAGCGGGAGAGTCGGTTGACGGTGGTCAGTTATCGGTTGACAGTAAAGTGTTGACAGTTGACAGCAATAAACCAACCGCCAACCTTCAACCTTCAACAGCAAACCGTCAACCATCAACCGCCAACGATTTAGGTTTTATTTCTCCCGTCGTTGCAAAAATCGCCGCCGAGCATGGCGTGAATTTATCGCAAGTGCAAGGCACGGGCGCAGGCGGGCGAATTACCAAGAATGACGTCTTAAATTATGTCGAAGAGTCAAAAGTCAAAAGTCAACCTGTTCGACCTTCGACCTTTGACCTTCGACCCGCGAACCTGACACTTGACACTGGAACGCCTGACGCCTTAATCAAACATACCGTCATGCGAAAGTCCATCGCGCATCGCATGGTTGAGTCCAAAGCGACTTCGCCGCATGTGTTGACCGTGATGGAAGCCGATATGTCGCATGTCTCCAAACACCGCGCCGCGAACAAATCCGCGTTTGAAAGCGATGGTGTCAAACTCACGTTCACCGCCTATTTTATGATGGCAATCGTCGCGGGCTTGAAAGCGTATCCAATTGCAAATTCATCGTGGAGCGACGAAGGCGTGATTGTTCATAAAGCGGTCAATCTTGGCATGGCGACGTCGCTTGGCGAGGAAGGCTTGATCGTCCCCGTCATCAAAGGCGCGGATAATCTCTCTCTGCTGGCGATGGCGCGTTCCGTGAACGATCTTGCGAATCGCGCGCGCAATAAAAAACTGCAACCCGATGAAGTCAAAGGCGGCACGTTCACGCTCACCAATCACGGCATCAGCGG
>JAVHOY010000071.1:0-1002 GCA_036170295.1 bacterium | reverse complement strand
TCGCTCATTTCGCGGATGCGCTTGAGCGTTTCCCAGCCGTCCATTTGCGGCATGGTCACGTCCAATAGGATCAAGTCGGGTTTGCGCTCGAACATTTCACGCAAGCCGATTTTTCCGTTGGCGGCGTTACGGGTGATATAGCCTTGCCCGTTGAGAAATTCGCACAGCAAGCCGCTCAAGTTTTGATCGTCGTCAACTATCAGGATTTCAGACATTGTCATCTTCTTCCGGCGCATCGGCGGCGATGGGCATGGCGACGGTAAAGGCTGAGCCGAGCGCGTCAAGTTTTGTCCATGCCGGCGAGCGAAGCGCGAGCGCGCCGCCTTGAGACTCAGTTAACTTTTTGGCGAAGTACAATCCCAGCCCCCAGCCGGGCGGAGCGCTCTCGCCGCTATTTCCGCGCTGAAAACGTTCAAAAATTTTATCCTGCATTTCGAGAGAAATACCCGCGCCGTGATCGGCAACTTCAACGTTAACGCTGTTCATGTCGGTTTGAACGGTGATTTCAATGGGAAGTTTTGACGGGGAATATTTATCGGCATTGAGCAGCAGGTTGCGGATGATTTGTTCATAATGAACTTCGTCAGCCCAAACGGGAGGAATTTCGGAGGGCAGAGTCCACTTGACTTCGCGGCGCGTTCCGAGGATGACTTCTACGGAGCGATGCAATATCGGGGCGACGGCGACCGGACCAAGATTGAGGGTGAGACGTCCAGCTTCCAAACGGGAGACATCCAGAATAGTTTGCACAAATTCGGTTAAGCGCGCGCTTTCATCCATCATGGTTTCCAACGTGTGACGCGCGCTGGGCGGCAGCGTATTGGCGTCTTGCAACGCCACTTCGAGTCCGCCGTTGAGCGCGGTCAGCGGGGCGCGCAGTTCGTGACTGACCAGCGAGACGAATTCGGATTTCATTTCATCTAAATTTTTTAACTGTTGATTGGCTTTGTCCAATTCCTCATTGCGTTGTTCGAGCGCGGCGGTGCGTTCGGCTACTTTGAT
>JAVHOY010000070.1:0-18729 GCA_036170295.1 bacterium | reverse complement strand
AATAGAAAACCGCAATTTATGACCGTGCCAAGTATAATTTATGCGCGTACGCTTTATCTTGGTGGCTGTAACTAATGAAAATATGACCCATCTGTGCGCCTTGTGTTTGGAGTTTTTTTCAATTATACCCTGCCTGTATAAAACGAGCCTCCGAGTTCTGCCAGAACTCGGGGGGGCATTCGTTACATCCCCAACTGTTTTGCCTCGTTCCACAAAGCGTCCATTTCTTCCAGCGTCATATCGGAGAGGTTGCGCCCCTGCTTCTTCGCGGATTGCTCCACATGCCCGAAACGTTTTTTGAATTTGATATTCGCTCCGCGCAGCGCAGACTCGGCGTCCACTTTTTTCCAACGCGCAAGATTAACCAGCACAAAAAACAAATCGCCCAATTCATCGGTCACTTCGTCCATGTTTTGCGCTTGCTTAACTTCTTCAATTTCTTCGCGAACTTTATCCAACACGTCGTCAATTACATGCCAATCAAAGCCAACGCGCGCGGCGCGGTCTTGATATTCCTGCGCTTGAGTCAACGCGGGCAACGCGGATGGGACGCCGTCTAAAATTCCCTTATCCGCTTTCTTTCCCTTTCTTTCCTTCTCTTTCAATTTTTCCCAATTCGTCAAAACGCCGTCCACATCGTTTACTTGCGCGTCGCCAAACACATGCGGATGACGGCGCACGATCTTCTCGTGAATACTTTTGATAACCTGCGTCATCGTAAATTCTTCATACTCATAACCGATCTGCGAATTTAAGACGATCTGTAAAAGCAAATCGCCAAATTCCTCGCGCATGGATTCAAAATCATTGTCATCCATTGCAGATAAGGTTTCATAAGCCTCTTCAAGCAAATGTGTGCGTAGCGTTTGATGAGTCTGCTCCTTATCCCAGGGGCAGCCGTCCGGCGCGCGCAAATGCGCGATAATTTCTGCGAAAGATTCAAAGGAAGTCCCCTCGCCTAGCGATGGAATGTACAAGCAGGTTGAAGGGTGTAAGTCGAAAGTCAAAGGTTGCAAGTCGCCAAGTTGCTCGACCTTTGACTTTTGACCTTCGACTAAACTGATTTCATGGTCTTTCGGATACGACGCTAATAGAATTTTCTTCGCTTGTAAAACCAATTCATGCGAATCGAGTCCGTACAGCAGGGCGGGAATATCGGCGGGGGCGGGAAAAACATGCGCGGAAGTTAAAGTCCGCGCGTCGAGCAGAGTCAACTGGGCGGGCGGAGCAATCTTCATGACATCAAAGGCGGAAGAGATCAAATTGAAATCCATAGAACTCCTTAAACGCATAATCCGTAACTTGTAACCTGTAACTTAATTACGGATTACGCATTACGGATTATAAAAAAATTGAAAAGAATTTAACGCTTGGTATATGTAGGCGCCTTACGAGCCTTCTTAAGACCTGGTTTCTTGCGTTCCTTCACGCGGGCGTCGCGGGTGAGCAACCCCTTTTTGCGAAGCGCGGAAGTCCAATCTGCGTTGATGAGTTGCAACGCGCGGGCAATGCCGAGACGCACAGACTCAGCCTGACCCGTCGTGCCGCCGCCGTTGACCAAAACGCTCACGTCGTATTTGGCGGCGTCTTGACCCACCGCGCCGAACGGGCGCATGATGTCTTCAAGGTCGCCCATGCGAGTGAAAAACGCCGCGCCTTCTTTTTCATTGACGGTAAATTTTCCGCTGCCGTCCATTAGGCGCACGCGAGCGCTGCCTTCTTTGCGACGACCAATGCCTTCATAATATTGAGCCATAGTTGCTTACCTCTTTATTTCAAAACTTGCGGGACTTGCACCGTATGCGGATGTTCCGGTCCCGCATAGATTTTCAAACGCTTAAGCGTAGAGCGTCCCATGCGATTGTGCGGCAACATGCCCCAAACCGCGTCGCGCAAAGCGCGATCGGGATGCTGGTCTAATTGGTCGCGCAACGAAATGCTCTTCAAGCCGCCGGGGTAACCCGAATGGCTATAATAGATTTTGCTTTCGAGTTTGCTGTGGGTTTTTGTGCCGGTCACAGTTACGCGCTCGGTATTGATCACCACGACAAAGTCGCCCATCTCCACGCCGGGCGTGAAGGTTGGTTTATGTTTGCCAAGCAGAATGTGCGCGATGCTCGCGGCAAGGCGTCCAAGGTTCTGCCCTTCGGCGTTTACTAAAACCCAGTCGCGCTGAATTTCAGCGGCTTTCGGATAGTATGTTTTCTGTTGCACTTTGATCACTCCGTTTCATTATCAAAATCAAATCGGATCGTTTGATCCATACATCACTTCTACAAGTGTTAATCCATGCGCGGGAGCCAAACCAGCGGAAAACTCTTCCTGCTTCGCTAAAGCGCGTTGAATGTCTGTCGCCAATAATCTTCCCTGCGCAAAGGATACTTGCGCCGAGACCAACCTTCTGACCATGCGATATAAGAACGCGTCCGCTCTCACCTCAAACTGCCACTCGCCATCGGGCATTTGCTGCCACTCAGATTTTGTTACGCTTCGCGTTGTTGTGCCTTTTGGCGAAGTCGCCGAGCCAAATGCAACAAAATCATGGACGCCGAGAAAAGCGCTTGCGCTTTGATTGAGGGCGTTTCCATCCACTGGCGGATAAACCCGCCACAGGAATTTTTCGCGCAACGGGTCGCGGACCTTGTCGCAAAATAACCTGTAACGATATTTCCGCGAGGTCGCGTCAAAGCGCGGATGGAAATCTACTGAGGCGAAAGACAGGTTGCGTACCGCAATATCATGCGGAAGGTTGGCATTGAGCGCGTTCAGTAATGCGTCAATTGAGTGCGCCCACTCAAGATCAAAAGCGACAACCTGTCCAATTGCATGAACGCCTGCGTCCGTTCTGCCTGCCATCAGCGCGGCATGAGCAGACCAGCCTAGCGCGCGCAACGCATTTTCAAATTCGCCCTGCACGGTTCTAACATTTGCCTGTCGCTGACTTCCTTGAAAGCCAGAACCGTCATAAGCAAGGGTCGCTTGGTAACGCGCCATTTCCAGTTACCAGTTATCAGTTTTCAGCGATTAGTACTGATCACTGTTTACTGTTATTACTCTTCCACTAGTTCAAGGACAACCATTTCGGCGGCGTCGCCGTGACGAGGTCCGAGTTTCATCACGCGGGTATAACCGCCGGGCCGGTTGGCAAAGCGCGGGGCAATATCGTCAAACAAGCGTTTGATGAGTTGATTATCTCCCAAACGGGAGACTGCCAAACGACGCGCATTAACCTTCTGTATGTCGGTGCCGCTCGCGCTGTTGCGAGCGAGCGTGATCAAGCGTTCGGCGTCGCCGCGAATAGCGGCGGCTTTGGCTTCTGTGGTTTGAATACGCTCGTGCGTAAACAATTGTTTAATCAGGTTGCGCCTTAAGGCGATACGCGCGCCTGTTCTGCGTCCTAATGTATAACCTGCTACTGAATGTCGCATCTTAATTCTCCGAGGATGTTTGGTCTTTCATAAAGCCTTTTTCTTTCATTTTATCGCGAAGTTCGTCAAGGCTTTTCTCGCCAAAATTGCGAATGGACATGACCGCAGTCTCGCCTTTTTCAAGGAGGTCGAGGACGTCGCCAACGGTGGTGATGCCGGTGCGTTTCAATGAATTGAAGACGCGCACTGAAAGGTCAAGAGCTTCCACTGGGGTTTCTGCCAGTTCGCTGCTCAGGTGGCTTCCCGACGTTTCGCGTTCCACTGCGACTGCAAGCATTTCTTCGTTGACTCCTGAAATATAGCGCAGGTGGTCAATGAGGATGCGCGCGGAGGAACTCAAGGCGCGCTCGGGCGAGATGGTGCCGTCTGTCCAAATATCCAAAATTAATTTATCGTAATTTGTGCTTTGCCCAACGCGGGCAGAAACAACGTCCCAATTAACGCGCTTGACGGGGCTGTAGATCGCATCCACTGGCAGTTCACCGATGGGCATGTGTCCCGCGCGTTCATTGGCAGGCAGGTAGCCGCGTCCGCGCTCGACTGTGAATTCAATGTCGAGTTTGGTTTTGGGATTATCCACCGTAAAAAGATACAAGTCGGGGTTGACGATTTCAATCTCGGCTGGCAGGATAATATCTGCCGCCGTGACCGTTCCCTCGCCGCGCACTTCAAGGTGCATACGAGCGCTGTCTACGCCGTCCATTTTGATGCGGATCTGTTTGACCTGCAACATGACCTGAATCACATCTTCGCGCACGCCAGAGATGTCGCTAAACTCATGCAGAACATCAGCCACGCGCATAGAGGTGATTGCAGTACCCTCCAGAGAGGAAAGCAAAACTCGACGGAGGGCATTGCCCAAAGTCACGCCGTAGCCGCCTTCTAGGGGGCTAATTGTGAATTTGCCATAGTTTCGAGCTTCTGCTTCGCGCTCGATCTTCGGCATAACCATGTTCGTGATGATACCCGTCACGGTTCACCTGTCCCTTATCTATTGCATCGGGGCGGAGAGAATTGCGTCTCCGACTCAATGCATACTGGAGGATTAGCGTCTGGAATAGTATTCGACGATCAATTGTTCGTCGAGGCTTCCGTCAATTTCTGCGCGTTCGGGCATGCGAGCCAAAGCGCCCGTCATATTCTTGACGTCGCGGTTGAGCCAGCTCGGGGAGGTGCGCTTCTCGGTATATTCGTTGAGATTCTTGAAGTACGTTGATTTGCTGGAACCTTCGCGGATAGTAATCGTATCGCCTTCGCTAAGCAACATGGAAGGCACGTCGGTGCGCCGTCCGTTCACAGTGAAATGACCGTGAGAAACGAGCAAGCGAGCCTGCGAGCGGCTTGACGCGAAACCAAGACGAAAGACTACATTGTCTAAACGCGACTCAAGAATCTGAAGCAGGTTCAAACCTGTCAGACCGCGACGAGTGATCGCCGTGTCGTAATAGCGGCGGAACTGTCGCTCCATTACGCCATAAATGCGACGCGCTTTTTGTTTGGCGCGCAATTGGCGGGCAAAGTCGGAAACACGTCCTGTACCCATGCCTTTGCCTTTGCCGCCGCCGCCGTGTCCTGCGGTGGGTCCATGTTGACCCGGAGCAAAATCGCGTTTTTCAAAGGAGCATTTTGGGGTGAAACAACGTTCGCCCTTTAAGAAAAGCTTTTCGCCTTCGCGTCGGCAAAGTTTACAAACTGGACTTAATGATTTAGCCATAAGTAACTACCTCAATTGTTACACGCGTCGTTTTTTCGGAGGGCGGCAACCGTTATGCGGCACCGGGGTAATATCCGAAATCGAGCGTACCTTCAAACCCAAAGCCTGTACGGCGCGAATTGCATTCTCACGCCCAGGACCGGGTCCTTTTACGAATAATTCCACTTCCTGCAAACCCAATTGCTGAGCGGCTTTTAAAGCCTGCTCGGCGGCAAGACGAGCTGCAAAAGGTGTGCTCTTACGAGAGCCTTTGAAACCAGCGGAACCAGCGGAACCCCAGGAGACAGCGTTGCCTTCGGTGTCTGTCACTGTTACGATGGTATTGTTGAAAGAAGCAAAAATATGCACCTGTCCGGAGGATAAGGTGCGCTTCCCTTTTTTCGCGCCTGAGGCGCGGCGAGTGGAACGAACACTTTGAGCCATTTTTGTTTTACCTTTCGGACAAGATTACTTCTTGGAACCCTTGCGACGACCGCGACCAGCGACAGTTTTCTTGCCGCCTTTGCGTGTGCGCGAGTTCGTCTTTGTGCGCTGACCGCGCACAGGAAGGTTGCGGCGATGACGCAAACCGCGATAAGAGCCGATTTCAATCAAGCGCTTAATGTTCAGTTGAACTTCGCGGCGCAGGTCGCCTTCAACCTTATAATTTTTGGACACATATTCGCGAATGGCAGAAACTTCCGCTTCGCTTAAATCTTTGATGCGCGTATCAGGATTGACCTTGGTATGATCCAAAATCTCATGAGAACGCGTCAGCCCGACGCCAAAAAGATACGTCAAACCGATTTCAACCCGTTTATTACGGGGCAGATCAACACCTTCAATTCTCGCCATAGGTCACCACACTAACCCTGTCTTTGTTTATGTTTTGGATTTTCGCAAATTATATATATAACTCCCCTGCGCCGAACAACACGGCACTTGGAGCAACGTTTACGAATGGAGGGCGATACTTTCATAATTTCAATCTCCTTACTTGCGGCTATAATTCTACAGCCAAAGGTCTAAGTATAATGGTTATTTTTGAATCCGTCTATATTTCTCAACGGCGTATCTTGCAGGGTTCACAGAACAGTCAGGATGAGAGGTTCTCCTTCGGTGACGGCGATTGTATGTTCAAAATGCGCCGTCAAAGAACCATCTGCAGATACAACCGTCCACTTATCCGGTAGGACGCGAGTTTCCTCCGTCCCAATCAGCACCATCGGCTCAAGCGCTATCGTCAAACCCGGGCGGAGCAACAAACCAACACCCGGTCTGCCGACATTCGGCACTTGCGGTCCTTCGTGCATTTTGCGCCCGACCCCATGTCCCGTATACTCGCGGGTGACATAAAGTCCGCGGCTTTCGACATAATTTTGTATCGCCGCCGAAACGTCGCCAGTGCGCTTGCCTTTACGCATTTGTTGAATGCCGGCATATAACGCGCCTTCGGTAACTTCCAGCAGGTTTGTCGCTTCAGGAGAAATCTCCCCTACCCCGGCGGTGAATGCCGAGTCTCCCACAAAACCTTCATAGGTTGTGCCGCAATCTATGGAGACAATATCCCCCGCCTTCAACTTTCGTTTTGGGTGCGGGATGCCATGTACCATCTCATCGTTGATGCAAACGGTGATTGATTCTGGAAATGGCGGGCGACCATAGCCTTTGAAAGGCGATGTACAGCCGTATGACTTAAGCGTTTCCTCAGCAGCCGCGTTGAGTTCAGCCGTTGTCACACCGGGTTGTAAACGTTCTTTTACCGCCGCTAGTACGCTTGCGTTGATACGCCCTGCTTCGCGCATGATCTTGATCTCGGCGGGGCTTTTTACATTGATCTGGCGTTCCCAACTCATTAGATAAACCTACTTTTCAACAGAGATCATCGTTGACTCTGTGCATTCACAATAATTTTCGTCTTCAGCGCGGAAAGCAAATCGTTCGTTACTTGCTCAACAGATTGCACGCCGTCAACCTCAATCAGCATTCCTTTTGCGCGGTAATACTCTACAAGCCGTATCGTCTGTTCAAAATAAACATGGATGCGCTTTGAGACGGTATCCGCTTTGTCGTCGTCGCGCTGGTACAGGTCAGAGCCGTCTATATCGCAAACGCCTTCCTTTTTGGGAGGACTGTATTTTTGATTGTAGATATGACCCTTCGCGCGACATGTCCATCTTCCACTGATACGTTCCACCAATACACTTTCAGCGGCGGTGATATATGGAGCCGCATCCACCTTTGCGCCGAAATCGGCAAGGGTTACGGTCAGCGCATCGGCTTGCGCTGGAGTGCGCGGAAAGCCGTCAAGAATGGCGCCCGCTTTGCAATCTGCGCGCTTGAGACGCTCCCGAATCATGGCGATAGTGACTTCATCGGGAACTAACTCGCCTTTATCCATATAGGATTTGGCGAGTTCGCCAAGTTCGGTTTTATTCTTAAGGTTCTCTCGAAACAGGTCGCCCGAAGAAATATGAGCGAGTTTAATCATATCAGCTAAGATTTCTGCTTGCGTCCCTTTACCTACTCCAGGAGGACCAAGCAAGACAAGAAAAGTCGCCATGAGAAAAATTCCTTAGCGTACAAGCAGTGAATCTTGATATCCGTGTAGTTTCAATTCCGCGTCAATATTCATAAACGTATCGCGCACAACGCCGACGACGATGAGCAAGCCGGAAGAGGAAACGAGAAACAAACCAGTCTGCGAACTTGCCGCAACGCCAAACAAGCCCAGCAAGAGACCAAGCAAGAACGGCATAGCCGCCACAAGCCCAAGGAAAAGCGCGCCGGGTAAAGTGATGCGGCGTTGCACGGTACTTAAATATTTCTGGGTGGCAGCGCCTGTATGTACGCCGGGAACTGTCGCGCCAGACTTCTTCAAATTGTCTCCGTAATTCTGCTGATCAAACAAAACAGAAGTATAGAAAAAGGTGAATACAACCACCATGAGGAAGTAAAGCGACCAATAGCCCCAGTTGCTTGAGCCAGTGCCTTGAAAGAAATTCTGCACACCGCTAAAGAAACTCGCAACGCCTGCATTTTTACTGCTTATAAAGTAACTTGCAAGAATTGCGGGGAATTGCAAAATTGCGCTGGCAAAGATCAACGGGATCATGCCGGCAAGGTTAACCATCAAAGGCAACGTTCCCTTGACAGGCATGGACATTCGGCTGCCCATGCGCCGACCGGGATACATGACCGGCACATTGCGGCGACCTTGCTGCACATAAACGATCGCAAACACCGTCAAGACGATAATCACAATCGTAAAGGTGAGCATAAATAGCGCTGTGCTTCTATCGGAAAAAAGTCGCACAAGATTTGCGGGCATACGCGCTACGATACCCGCGAAGATGACAAGGGAAAGTCCCTGTCCGCGAATACCATACTCCGAAATCAACTCGCCCAGCCAAATGGCGAACATCGTGCCTGCCGTCATAGCCAAAAGAACAGTTACCGAATTAAGCCATGTGTCAGCGTTAAAGCCGAAGGGCAGGATGAGTTTTCCTCCCAATGCTTGACTGGATAAGGAATTGAAAATATTGATCTGACCAATAGCAGACAACATAGCCATCGGCACAGCCAGATAATAAGTCCACTTTTCCTGCCAACGGCGCGCTTCGCGAGGATCTTCTTCCATTTTGCGTTGCAAGGAAGGAATGATCGGGATCAATAATTGTAAAATGATCTGCGCGGTAATGTACGGATACACGCCCATTGAGAGCAGTGAGAAGTTGGAAACCGTACCGCCAGAAAGCAAGTCTAGAAAATCAAGAAAGTTTCCGCCGGTGCCGCTGCTTGATAAAGACCTGAATTGAGTTAGTACAGCAAAGTCCACGCCGGGCGCGGGGACATTCGCCGCAATACGATATAACGCCAAAATTCCCAGCGTAATAAGCAGCTTGTTTCGAATATCTTCCGATTTCCAAAGGTAACGCCAACCTGAAAAGGTGGTCTTCATGCAATATATCCTTTGATATAAAGTTTAGGCGATCAGCTCAACCGAGCCGCCCGCCTTTTCGATCTTGGCTTTGGCGCCCGCAGTCACGCGATGTACGCGCACCTTAAGAGCGACGTTCATTTCGCCGCGTCCTAACACAACAACAGGGTTACGCAGGTCGCGCAAGAGATGCGCGTTTTCGAGGGCTTCGGGGTTCACATCCGCATTGGCTTTGAAAGCCTGTGAAAGTTGATCGAGGTTGACTTCATTATAAGTAACCTGATTCGGCGGGGTAAACCCTTCGCCGCGCAGGAATGGCAAGCGGCGGAAGAAAGGCAAGTTGCCGCCCTGACGATACATGTGACCGCCTTCGCCGGAGCGCGAGCCCGCGCCTTTCGTGCCGCGTCCCGCAGTCTTACCCTGCCCCGCCGAGATGCCGCGTCCGACGCGCTTTCGATTTTTCTTTGACCCAGGATTGGGTACGAGATCGTGTAGCTTCATAGTTAACCTACTCTTCAACCTTGATCATATGAATCACTTTGTTTAACATACCGCGCAAAGCGGGGTGATCCTTATGTTCGACAGTTTGATGTAAACGGCGCAAACCCAGCGCTTTGATGGTCGCCTTTTGGTCTTTGGTAAAACCAATATCGCTTTTGATCCAAGTCACGCGCAAGGTCTTGCCAGATGTTTCATTCTTAGGCATGTTTCTTTCTCCGTTCCCAGAATGGCATTAAATCTTCGACGCGTTTGCCGCGACGAGCCGCTTCAATAGCGGGCGAGCGCAAGCCGTCTAAAGCGCCGAAGGTTGCCATGACTACGTTCAGCACATTGGCGCTGCCCATAGATTTGGTGAGAATATCGCGTATGCCAGCCACTTCCAAAACGGCGCGCACGCCGCCTGCGGCAATCACGCCCGTTCCCGCTGAGGCGGGTTTCAAGAAGACTTTCGCGCCTGCCACCTTGCCCAACGAGACATGCGGAATGGTGGTGTCAAAGAGGTTCATGACGCGCAAGTCTTTGCGGGCGCGTTCGGAGGCTTTACGCATCGCGTCGGGAACGGCATTTGCCTTCCCTACGCCCATGCCCACGGTGCCTTTTTTATCGCCGACAACCACAGTAACGCGGAATTGAAAACGCCGACCGCCTTTGACGACTTTTGCGACGCGGGCAATTTCAATGACGCGTTCTTCAAAGCCGTCTTGCGGCTCAGTCTGTTGTTTCTTTTCAAATTTCTTTTCTGCCATATCTTTCTCCAGTAACGCAGCAACGATTCGTCGTTGCCGCAACTTTTAGAACTGCAAACCGCCTTCGCGCGCGCCGTCAGCCAAAGCCTTAACGCGCCCAACGTATCGAAAGCCGCCGCGATCAAACACGACAGTCGAAATTCCTTTGGATTTTGCGCGCTCGGCGACAGCTTGCCCAATGGCTTTAGCTTGTTCGATCTTCTTCATGCCCTTCATCTTCTCGCGCAGTTCTTTGTCTACTGTCGAGGCAGAGATTAGGGTGTTGCCTTCCATATCGTCAATGATCTGGGCGTAAATCCCAGAAAGGCTCTTGAACACAGCCAAACGCGGACGGCTGGCAGCGCCAAACACGGTCTTGCGGACGCGCGTATGACGGCGTTCACGAGCGAGAGAGCGAGTCTTCTTCTTAGCCATGATTTATTTGGCTCCTTTTCCGGCTTTACCAGCTTTGTGACGAACGTGTTCGCCTTTGTAGCGCAACCCCTTGCCGTGATACGGCTCGGGCGGGCGCACTTTTCGGACGTTCGCGGCAACCTGACCGACCAATTCCTTATCAAAACCTGAGACTTTGATCTGGCGGGTTTTTGTTTCTGTTTCAAATACTATTCCGGCTGGGGGTTCCATTTTTACCGGGTGTGAATAACCAACAAATAGGGCGAGATTCTTCCCTTCCATTTCAGCGCGGTATCCTACGCCTTCCACTTGGAGAACAACTTCAAAACCCTTGCTTACGCCGTGAATCATATTCGCGAGTACGGCGCGAGTAGTGCCGTGCAGGGCGCGCTCGGCGGGGTCTTCCGAATTGCGGGTGATATTCAGTTGATTATTCTCCATCTTGATGCCAATCAAAGGAGAGAACGATCTCTGTAATTCGCCTTTCGGACCCTTCACGCGAACGTCAATGCCGTTCACGTTCACCTGCACACCGCTGGGAATATCTACTGGCAAACGACCAATTCTAGACACAGTAAACCTCCTACCAGATCTTGCAGATGATTTCGCCGCCAACGCCCAACTGTCGAGCGCGTACGCCGGTCATGACGCCCTTGGGCGTGGAGAGTATGGCAACGCCAATACCCGAAAGCACCCAGGGAATGTCTGTTCTTTTGGTGTAGATGCGGCGTCCCGGTTTGCTGACACGTTCCAAACCAGAAAGCACAGGACGACGCTCGCGGCGTTCGCCCACATATTTGATTTTGACGCGCAAGAATTTCTGCGCCTCAATCTCGCCTTCCACCACTTCATATCCTTCGAGAAAGCCTTCGTCTTTTAAGATTTTGGCGATCTCTAGTTTGATCTTTGAGTTCGGCATTGCAACCTGAGCGTGACCTGCGAGCACAGCGTTGCGAATGCGAGTTAACATATCAGCGATTGGGTCAGTAAATGACATAATCTACCTCCACCGGTTACCAAGACGCCTTAACGACGCCGGGAATTTTTCCCGTCAACGCTAATTCACGGAAGCAGATACGGCACAACCCAAAGCGGCGGATATATCCGCGCGGGCGTCCGCAACGCTGACAGCGATTCCGAACCTGCACGGCGTATTTGCGGCGCAGTTCACGATATTGCATACATTTTTTTGCCATAGGTTAAGCATCCTTCTTGCTACTGAACGGCATTCCGAGCGCTTTCAATAACGCGCGCGCTTGATCGTCGGTCTTGGCTGAAGTCACAATCGTGACTTCCATGCCACGCAATTTGTCAATTTTATCGTACTCAATTTCAGGGAAAACCAATTGATCTTTAAGTCCAAGCGTGTAATTGCCGCGACCGTCAAAAGCGTTCGCCGATACGCCGCGAAAATCGCGGACGCGGGGCAATGCGATATTGATGAGACGGTCAACGAAAGCCCACATGCGCGCTCCGCGCAGAGTCACTTTCGCGCCGATCAAATGTCCTTCGCGCAGTTTGAAGTTCGCAATGCTTTTGCGCGCTTTTGTCTGCACGGGTTTTTGTCCTGAGATTTGCGTCAAATCTGAGGTGGCGGCGTCGAGCGCTTTGGGGTTATCCATCGCTTCGCCCAAGCCGATGTTGACGACAATTTTTTCAATGCGAGGCACTTGCATAACGTTCTTGAAACCAAACGATTTGAACAAGGCTGGCGCTACTTCATTTTTATAGAGTTCTTGCATTCTATTCATATTTATTGACTCCACAGCCTAATCAATCGCGGCTTCACAGCTCTTGCAAACGCGATGCGCGCCAGACTCATCGCGCTGAACGGCAACGCGCGTAGGCTCATTACATTTTGGACAGACCAGCATGACGTTCGAGATGTCAAGCGGTCCTTCAAATTGAATTCTGCCGGCGTCCATGTTGCGTCCAGCCTGAGTTTGCACTTGCTTCTGATGTTTGACGCGAATATTCGCGCCTTGCACAACTACGCGGCGACTGTCGAGCATCACATTGATCACTTCGCCGCGCTTGCCTTTGTCCTCAAGCCGGCCGCTAATGACCTCTACTGTATCGCCTTTTCGAATCTTTACTTTCATTCTGCGCTCCTACAGCACTTCCGGGGCAAGCGAAACAATCTTCATGTAGCCCTTTTCGCGCAATTCGCGCGCAACGGGTCCAAAGATACGTGTGCCTCTTGGGTTTTCACCGTCAGCATCCAAGATCACTGCGGCGTTATCATCAAAGCGGATGTAAGAGCCGTCTTCGCGGCGCAATTCTTTTGTGCAACGCACAATGACAGCCTTCACAACTTCGCTTTTCTTTATCGCGCCTTGAGGCGCGGCAGCCTTTACCGTAGCGACTACGACGTCGCCAATCGAACCATACTTGCGTCTGGAACCGCCCAAGACATGGATGACGAGCAATTCGCGCGCGCCAGTGTTATCTGCAACTTTCAATCGAGACTCATGCTGAATCATGGCTTATTCTCCTACGCCCTGATCGGCAGTGCGGGTCTCGCGTTTTACAACAGATTCAACCGCCCAGCGTTTGTCGCGGGAGAGCGGACGAGTTTCTACGATCTGAACCTCGTCGCCCATCTGGCAGCCGATTTCGTCGTGCGCTTTTACGCGCATACTTGAGAACACCACTTTTTGATAAAGCGGATGACGGTATTTGCGCGTGATTTCAACCACGACGGTTTTGGTCATTTTGTTGCTGGTCACTACGCCAGTCAAACGACGACGACTGTTCATTGAGCGCCTCCTACTGCGACGCGTTGGCTTTCGCGCAGAATTGTTTCCATGCGGGCAATATCGCGGCGCAAAGTTCGCAAGTGGCTCGAGTCGGTCAATTGACCATTCACCTGCTGGAAACGCAACTTCATCAACTCGTCATGCGAATCCGACAGCTTTGTTTGGATTTCTTCCGCCGCTAATTTGCGGATGTCTTCTATTTTCATATGCTTCATCGTTTATTCTCCTTCAGCCTGACGACTTACAACTTTGGTCCGAATGGAGAATTTATATTGAGCGCTCTTCAAAGACGCAATGGCAATATCCGCTGATAAGCCGCTGACTTCAAACATCATGCGTCCGGGTTTGACAGGGGCGACATAATACTCTACGTTTCCTTTACCAGAACCCATGCGGGTTTCGGGCGGTTTGTGAGTGTACGGCTTGGCTGGGAAAATACGGATCCAGATTTTGCCGCGGCGCTTCATTCCGCGCACGATGGTGCGGCGAGCCGCTTCAATTTGACGGGCGGTAATCCAGCCCGGTTCCAACGCTTGCAGACCAAAGTCGCCGAAGGAAATTTCCGCGCCGCGGAGGGCTTTTCCTGTCATACGACCGCGCATCTGCTTGCGCCACTTTACACGTTTTGGCATCAACATATCAAATACCTCATCTCAGGCGACGTTGCGACTACGCGCTGACGTACACGCCTTCTGTTGCTTCAACTTTTTCTTCCACATCAGGCTTGACTTCGCCTTTGTAAATCCAGACTTTAATGCCAATCTGACCGTAGGTGGTTAGCGCTTCGGTGGCTGCGAAATCTAGATTCGCGCGCAGGGTCTGCAAAGGCACACGACCTTCGCGCAACCACACGTCGCGAGACATTTCCGCGCCGCCGAGACGACCGCCCACCAAGATTTTGATTCCTTGAGCGCCTTGTTTGAGGGCTTGCTGGATGGCGCGCTTCATGGCGCGACGATAGGCAATGCGTCGCTCAAGTTGATCGGCAATATTTTTGGCGACCAACATCGCGTCGGTATCGGGCGATGAAATTTCTTTGATATCGAGATCAATTTTCTTGCCTACCAAAGATTCAAACGCTTGACGGATTTTTTTCACGCCTTCGCCTTTTCTGCCGATCAAGATACCAGGTTTAGCTGTGTAAATTGAGATGCGAATCTTGCCAGGCGTGCGCTCAACGTCAATGCGAGAAATGCCTGCCTTGCCGTCTATGATTGCATCGGGCATTTGTTTGCGCAAGCTGCGAACTTTCTCGCTGGCAGCCGATCCGCCTTTTGGAAATTTGCCAAGCAATAAAGAGCGAATGGCGAAATCCTGATGCAATTGCTGACGATAGGCGCTGCCTTCTGCGAACCAGCGTCCGCCCCAAGGTTGATTAATGCCCAAACGAAAACCAATAGGATGTACTTTACGACCCATACAATTCTCCTTACGCTCCGCGCTCGCGCAACACAACGGTTACGTGTGAGCTGCGGCGTAATACCGGCTTGAAACGACCGCGCGCGCCAAAACGTCTCCACTTACGAGTAGGCGCTTCATCCGCGACAATTTTGGCTACATATAGATCGTCGCGGCTGACGCCGAAATTTTCTTCGGCGTTGGCTACGGCAGAAGCAACCAATTTGCTCACAGGCAACGCAGCGCGTTTATTAACGAAGCGCAGAATATCCAACGCTTCGTTTGCGCTCTTGCCGCGTACCATGTCAATAACAAGGCGAACTTTTTGCGCGGAAAGGGAAAGGTGGCTAATTTTTGCTTGAATATCAGACATTTCTCTCTCCTTACGCCGCCGTAGTAGCGGCGGCGGCTTTTTCGCTGGTCTGGTGACCGCGGAATGTGCGCGTTGGCGCAAATTCGCCTAAGCGATGTCCGACCATGTTTTCGGTGATGTAAATCGGCACATGGCGGCGCCCATCATGCACGGCAATGGTATGTCCCACCATCTGAGGAAAAATCACAGAAGCGCGACTCCATGTGCGGATGACTTTCTTTTCATTTTTCTGATTCATGGCTTCAATACGCTTGAGAAGTTTTGTCTCAATGTAAGGGCCCTTTTTCAATGATCTTGACATATATGCGTACCTCGTCTAATTAGCGGCTCGTCTTGTTACGACGGCGGGCAATGTACTGATCGGTCTTTTTATTATGGCGCGTCTTCTTGCCAAGAGTGGGTTTGCCCCATGGACTCTTGGGACTAGGCATACCTAC
Organism: bacterium; assembly: GCA_036170295.1. GTDB lineage: Bacteria > Chloroflexota > Anaerolineae > Anaerolineales > Villigracilaceae > Villigracilis. Next base: position 3,061 of record JAVHOY010000070.1, on the reverse strand, counting down.
CGGTTGACGACCTTCGCCGCCGCCGTGAGGATGATCGCGCGGACTCATCGCAGTGCCGCGAACGGTTGGGCGAATTCCCATATGACGTTTGCGTCCCGCTTTGCCAAGTTTGATATTGCTGTGATCAAGGTTTCCAACTTGACCAATGGTCGCGTAACAAACTTGATGGATGAGTCTCACTTCGCCGGAAGGCATACGCACTTGGGCAAAATCGCCTTCTTTGGCAAGCAATTGCGCCGCGCCGCCCGCTGTGCGAACCATCTGCGCGCCTTTGCCTTCTTTCATCTCAACGTTGTGGATCAACGTGCCCACTGGAATATTGCTGATTGGAAGACAATTGCCCGGACGAATTTCAGCGGTAGGACCAGACATGACCGTATCGCCGACTTTCATATCCAACGGCGCGATGATGTAGCGTTTTTCGCCGTCCGCGTAAAAGAGAAGCGCAAGGCGCGCCGTGCGGTTAGGATCATACTCAACCGCAGCGACACGCGCAGGGATGCCGCGCTTCTCGCGTTTGAAATCCACGATGCGAATAAAGCGACGCGCGCCGCCGCCGCGATGTCGAACGGTGATGCGACCTTGAGCGTTGCGACCGCCATGTCTTGGTCTAGTGACTAACAACGCTCGCTCAGGCACGCTCTTGGTAATTTCTTCAAAAGTGTAGCCGGTCATGCCGCGTGTGCCTGGGGTTACAGGTTTATATTTTTTGACAGCCATTATTGCACCCCTTCAAAGATCTCGAGGGGTTTGCTTCCCTCGGCAAGGGTTATGATCGCCTTCTTGAACGCGGGGCGACGCACCATCAAACGACGAGTTCGGGCGCGGCGTCCGCGTTTTGCAGGCGCATTAAGGATATTCACGCGCGCCACAGTGACGTCAAACAGCGTTTCGACTGCGTCCTTCACGGTTGTGCGGGTCGCTTGATCGGCGACAACAAAAGCATACTGACCTAATTTGCCCGATTGACGATTTGTTTTCTCAGTAACCAATGGGCGGATGAGGACATTATAAAAATTAGCCATGTCTCTCTCCTTTATCCAAGATGCGCGACAAGCGCGTCAATGGTTTTGATAGGCAGAACAATCTTATCAAAGCCGAGCAAGTCGCGTACATTTAAGTAGTTGGCAAGCAGAATCTTGGCGTTCTCAATGTTGTCGGACGAACGCATCACAAGATCGTAATTCTGGTCTTTGGCAGGCATCAGCACCAACGCGGTTGCATTGCCGACCAAGTTGCCCAAAGCCTCGACCATCAAGTGAGTCTTCGGCTCTTTGAGGTCAAAGCCCTCAACGACTACAATGGCAGATTCTGCGGCTTTGGCAGATAACGCCGAACGCAAAGCGGCTTGGCGCATTTTCTTCGGCATACTCTGCTCATAGCTGCGCGGATGCGGAGTATGAATGCGACCGCCGCCTACCCATTGCGCTGAAATCGTAGAACCTTGACGGGCGTGTCCCGTTCCTTTTTGTTTCCACGGTTTTCTACCGCCGCCCGCTACTTCAGAGCGCGTTTTTGTCTGATGTGTGCCAAGTCGCGCATTCGCCATCTGGCGCGTATACGCCTGATGCATCAGGTCTATATTAATGGCGGCTTCAAAGACTTGCGCGGGTAATTCAACCTCGCTGGTCTTATTGCCTTTCAAATCAAGAACATCTACTTTCATGGTTATCAGCTCCCGTTTCCTCGCGCTTATTGCTTGCGCGACTCCTTGATCATGACGAGGCTGCCCTTACCGCCGGGAACCGCGCCATTAATGGCGAGTAGGTTGCGTTCCGCATCCACCATGACAATTTTGATATTCTGGGCGGTAACGCGATCCACGCCCATATGACCCGAGTTTCGGTGCCCTTTATAGACGCGACCTGGCGTAGTGCCCGATCCGCTAGAACCGGGCGCGCGATTGCGGTCAGATGTGCCGTGCGTAGCATTCATGCCGTGAAAATGGTAACGCTTCACAACGCCGGCAAAACCTTTGCCTTTGCTAACGCCAATCACATCCACACGCTCGCCGACGGCAAAAGCATCAGCGACGGTAACTTTATCACCGACATTAAGCCCATGATTTTTTGCATGAAATTCGCGCAAGAAGCGCACAGGGGAAATTTCCTTGGCTTTCAAATGTCCCAACTCGCCGTTCGTAAGACGCTTGGGATGCACCTCGCCAAAGCCCAGTTGCACCGATGAATAACCTTCCTTTTCGGGCAGACGAATCTGGGTAACGTAACACGGCCCAGCTTCAATGAGCGTTACCGTAAAGGCAATACCTTGCTCATCGAAGATCTGGGTCATGCCAATCTTCTTACCAATTAGCCCTTTCAACATACTCAATTTTCTCCTTTAGAAAATATTGACGAGACTGTCAACCGGGGCAGCGGTTGCATCATCTCCGTACAGCGCAGTCAGAAAGCTCGGGGGGCGAAATTTTTTCGCGCGAGAACCAACTCTTACACTGTCTAAAAAGTAATTCGCAATTCGTAATTTACTCATTACGAATTACGCGCTACAAATTAACTAAATTTTGATCTCAATATCAACGCCCGCAGGCAGGTTCAAACGCATCAACATATCAATCGTTTTTGAATCAGGGTCCAAAACATCAATCAAGCGATTGTGTGTGCGGATTTCAAAATGCTCGTGCGAGTCCTTGTCAATAAATGCCGAGCGACGTATTGTAAAGCGCTCTATCTTACTTGGCAAGGGTACGGGTCCTACCACCTGAGCGCCGGTGCGTTCCGCGGTTTCAACAATGCGTTTCGCGGATTGATCGAGAACGCGATGATCATAAGCCTTAAGGCGGATACGAATTTTTTGTTTTGCCATATCTCTCACCCTATTCCATGATCTTGGTAACGACGCCCGCGCCGACGGTCAGACCGCCCTCGCGAATGGCGAACTTCGAGCCTTGTTCAAGCGCGACTGGCACAATCAACTCCACGTTCAAGTTGACGTTGTCGCCAGGCATGACCATCTCTACGCCTTCAGGCAGCGTGATGTCGCCGGTCACATCCATCGTGCGGATGTAGAACTGCGGACGATATCCGCTGAAGAACGCTTTGTG